>CADBRC010000160.1 GCA_902796985.1 uncultured Spirochaetaceae bacterium | reverse complement strand
GGGGAGAATTCCCTGCTTGAGATGCTGAACCTGCTTTTGCTGGACGGCATGAAGGCATCCGACAAGTGCAGGAGGCTGGAGAAGGACTTCGGCATAGCGATGTATGAGGAGATTCCAAAGGAGGTACTGGATATGTGCAATTTGAGCGAAGGTGTATATGAGCGCGGCTGGGATGCGAAGGCTGTGGATACCGCAAGGAATCTTATAGCCATGAATGCCCTGACGCACGGGCAGATAGCCCAGGCGGTGGGGCTTCCGCTGGAGCAGGTGGAGGAACTTGCCCGCCAGGCAGGGGCTGGGATTCTGCCGTCCGCCCCGGCAGCGGGCGGCCATTCCCGTTCTCGCCCGTGAGATGCCCCCACCCTCGCCCCCGGCAGGAAGCGGCTGCACGGTGCTGCGTTACAGTTATCTTGCCGACACGATTACCTATCCCAAGGTGTCCATCAGCAACAACTACACGGCCCTCGCAGGATAAATGTCAGATCCTCCGGGGAAGGGGCCTCTTTCGGACACTTGTGTTTACATGTGCAGGATTTTCCAGTAGAATGAGGTTAGCCACATAACAAGGAGGTTCGGTATGACAGGAGTGACATTCGCTCAGGTTGAGGCGCAGCTGCCGTTTTTTTCGGAGCAGCAGCTGAAGAGTATCGCGAACACCGTTAGTCAGCTCCTTTCCCGGCCTTCCGCCAGCCAGGATCCTTTCTATTCCGAGTCAAACATGCTGGCGATTGACAAAAGCCTGAAAGAGCTGGAAGAGGGCAAAGTCATCGTGAAAACCATGGAGCAGCTGGAGGCAATGGCGAATGGGTAAGCTCACCTTTACCGAAAGCGGGTGGGCAGAACAGGCTTGTCTACAAAGTTCTTGACGGTCAGATAGAGATACTCCAGTGTAAGGGGCACTACGGGGACAAGTAGAACACGTCCCCATGCCCCGGCGGCACCAGGCCCGATCGGGCTCACGGGACCGTTCCTGTACAGGTTTCCTATTCTGTGCTATGCTTGTTCTTGAGAAGCAGAGGAGGCGGAACATGGGAATCTACCTGAACCCGAACAACGAGAATTTTAAGAAGATAACGTGCGCGGACATCTACGTGGACAAGACGATGATGATAAAGGTCCTGAACCGCTTCATGGAGACTGCCCAAGAGTACGTCTGCGTGTCCCGGCCCCGGAGGTTCGGCAAGACGATAGCGGGCAACATGCTGGCCGCATACTATTCCAAGGGCTGCGACTCCCGCCAGCTGTTCGCCCCCTACAAGATAAGCCGCGACACCTGCTTCGAGACCTACCTGAACAAGCTGAACGTGATACAGATAGACATGAACAGCGAGTTCAGAAACGAGCGGGAAACTGACAAACTTCTTGAAAACCTGCAGGACAGGATTGTTGAGGAATTCGCAGAGCAGTTCCCGGACATCGACTTCGGCAAGAGGGAGTCGGTTGGCAACAGCATCCTCAAGGCATACTCAAAGAAAGGCGAGAAGTTCGTCATCATCATAGACGAGTACGATGTGCTCGTGCGGGAGAACGTGAGCCAGAAACTCTTCGACCAGTACCTGGACTTCCTGAACGGACTGTTCAAGAGCAACACCCTCCGCCCCGCCATCGCACTGGCCTACATCACGGGCATCCTACCCGTCGTGCGCGATCGAATCCAGTCCAAGCTGAACAACTTCCGCGAGTATACGATTCTGGACGCGGGGAAGCTCGCCGAGTTCATCGGCTTTACCGCGCCGGAAGTGCAGGCCCTCTGTACGGAGTACGGGGCAGACTTTGAGGAGTTCAAAAGGTGGTACGACGGCTACCGGCAGCGGGGCTACGAGATTTACAACCCCGAGTCCGTGGTCATGTCCCTGGAGGACGGGGGCTGTGAGAACTACTGGGGCAAGACTTCGACCTATGCGGTCATCGTCGACAGGATCCGGGCGAACTTCGAGGGTACAAAGGAAGATGTCATCCGCATGCTGGCGGGCGAGAGCGTGGACGTGAACGTGACGCGCTATATGAACACGATGACGGACTTCTCTACCCGGGGCGACGTGTTCACCTACCTGATACACCTGGGCTACCTGGCCTATGACCGCGAAGAAAAGACCTGTCGCATCCCCAACAAGGAAATCCGGCAGGAATGGTTCAATGCGATAGAGGCAGTGGACGATTACGCCGTCACGAACAGGATAATCCAGGCCTCCAAGGAGCTTCTGGCCGAGACCCTGCGGCTGAACGCAGAGGCTGTGGCGAGGTCGCTGGACGAGAGCCACATACACGTCACGTCGAATCGGAGCTATAACAACGAGGACGCTCTGCAGTCGGCGATATACCTGTCGTACATCTACGCCCTCAACAAGTACACGATTGTAAAGGAGATGACGACGGGGAAGGGCTTTGCGGACGTGGTGTTCATCCCCTTCGTACCGGGCATCCCCGCGATGATAATCGAGCTCAAGCGCAACGGAAGCACGGAGAGTGCAATCTCGCAAATACGGGAGAGGCGCTACTTCGACTCCCTGTCGGCCTATTCTGGCGACCTGCTGTTCATCGGGGTGAACTATGACGAGGCGGCCAAGACCCACGAGAGCCAGATAGAGCGGTTCGTCAAATAACCCCGGCTACAGAATCTCCGTGCCAGGGCAGAAAAAAGGTGTCCCACCCCAGAGGAAGACCCCCCCACACCTTGACAGGGCGGAGGAATAGCATATAGGATGATAAGAGGACCGCAGATATAAAGATGGTAAACTCGCGCTTCCGAGCATACGCAGCCTTCATCATCGCTCTATTCTCTTCCATAATAATCATCCTCGCTTCCTGCAACGGCAACGGGGGCAGCGCGGACTCCTACGGCGCGGTATACAGCCCGGGCGGGGGAAGCGGCAGTTCCGGCCAGGCCCAATCAGGCGGTGACATCAGCGCGATAGACATTCTGAACTACTCCAACGCGGACGACATGGAGACTGTCGTGGCAATCCTGCTGGGAGGCGGGGGTGGCGGCACCGATGAGGCTCAGACGCAGACCGTCACCCTGAGTGCGGATGCCATAGGCCTGCCGCCTGACGGAACGGCGACGCTTGTCATACAGGGCAATGGCGTGGACATCTCGGTCACGGCGACCGCCGGTGCGGACGGCAACGTGACGTTTGAAATTCCCGCAATTACGACGGGCAGCAATATAACCGTAAGCCTGTCCGTCAAGAACTCCGCAGGAACCCTCCTCTATAGCGGGAGCCAAACGGAGCAGCTCACGGGCGACAATTTTACCATAAACGTCAAACTCTACAGGCAGTATTGGACCCTGCCCGCAAGCCTGACCGTCACGGCAAGCCCTTCGGTCATCGCGTACAAGGCTACGAGCGCAGGCAGCGATTCCGTCACATTCAGCATAGCGGGGCTTGACAGCAAGCCCGCGGGAATCACGCTGAGCTACAGCTGGAAGGACGCGGACGGGAACGAGGTCGGAAGTGGAGATACGCTGATCCGCACTGTCTCGGAACTGGTCGGGAGCGGATACACGCCCCCTGCCGATGGAGAAACACTTTCCAAAAGCTATACTGTCACTGTCAGCTTCACCGATGAGGCGGGGGATGACTGCACCGCATTAGGGTCAGGGACGGTGACGGTCAACGTACCGGTCCAAATTCCAAGCTTTTCCGTGCAGATGTCAACGTCTGCAACCCAAAAATCATATTCACTCGGTGGATACGGCTATATGTACAATGATACCCACGCTTTCACCTTTACCGCCACCCCCACGGGCGGGCAATCTTTCCCCGAAGGCACGACGTTTGAGTGGGTAACTTCTAAAGGCAGCACAAAGACTACGGCTGTCCCGACAGTTGATTTTTACGCATCCAGTTTCAACGTGCCAAGCTCGCTGGGCAAGATACCTAATAGTGTAACATGCACGGCAAAGCTGCCCGGAAGCGATGACGAAACAAACAGTAGGGGCATCTACTTTATACATAATTAGGCCCTTCTGCCGCCTCCGTGCGCGGCCACTGCGGGGCAGCGGGAGCTGGGATTCTGCCGTCCG
>CADBRC010000159.1 GCA_902796985.1 uncultured Spirochaetaceae bacterium | reverse complement strand
ACAGCTTCTTTGAGGATATGATACTCAAAGCCCCCTCAAAGGATATCATGAACAAGCTTGCACGTTCGACACTTGCTCTTTATTCGTATGATGACGATCCCGAGGAAAAAACTCCCGAGCATGAGATCAATACAGCTATATCGCTCATAGCGAAAATGCCTGTAATAATGGTATCGGCTTATGAGGTAAAGCTCCGCTCATACTGCAACGGATCTATGATACTTCATCCGCTTATCAAGGGGATGTCCACTGCGGAGAATATCCTCTCGATACTCCGCCCCGACAGAAAATTCACCCATGAGGAAGCAAAGCTTCTCGATCTTATGCTTATGCTCCATGCGGAACACGGCGGCGGAAACAATTCAACTTTTACCTGCCGTGTGCTTACTTCTTCGGGAACCGATCCCTATTCGGCATATGCCGCAGCCATAGGATCGCTCAAGGGTCCGCGTCACGGCGGCGCAAATCTCAAAGTTACGGAAATGCACAACTATATCAAGGAAAATGTTTCCGACTGGGAAAATGACGATGAGATAACCGCTTATCTCAGAAAGATACTTCTTAAAGAAGCGGGCGACAAGAGCGGTCTTATCTACGGTATGGGACACGCTGTCTATACTCTCTCCGACCCGCGCGCGGTTATCCTGAAAGAACACGCGCGCACAATGGCGGAGAATACCGAATTTGAAAAGGAATTTCATCTTCTTGAGAGAATAGAGCGGCTTACTCCGGCGATATATGCGGAGATCAAGAAGAACGAAAAGGCGATGTGCGCCAATGTTGATATGTACAGCGGATTTGTATACCGTATGCTCGGGATACCGCAGGATCTGTTTACACCTATGTTCGCCGTTTCGAGAATGGCGGGCTGGTGCGCTCACAGATTTGAGGAGATAATAAGCGGCAGACGCATTATCCGTCCCGCTTACAAGTCGGTACTTAAGGAAAAGCAGTATGTCGAACTCGGCAGCCGCGAATGAAACGGAGGTTTTTCAATGATCGCAAAAACACCGCCTATGGGCTGGAACAGCTGGGATTGCTGGGGCGCTGCCGTCTCGGAGGAGACGGTGAGGAAGAACGCCGAGTTCATAGCACAACACCTCAAGCCGTTCGGCTGGGAGTATGTGGTCGTCGATATCCAGTGGTATGAGCCGACCGCAGTCAACCATGAGTACCACCCCTTCACCGAGCTCTGTATGGATGAGTATTCAAGACTCATCCCGTCGGAGAAGCGCTTCCCCTCATCAGCAGGAGGCAAGGGCTTCGCACCACTCGCAGAGTATGTCCACTCGCTCGGCCTCAAGTTCGGCATCCACATCATGCGGGGCATTCCCCGCCGGGCCGCCCACGAGCACATGAAGCTCCTCGGGACGGACGTGACGGCGGACCGGATAGCCAATCCCTTCAGCATCAGCCGCTGGAACGGCGACATGTACGGGGTGGACATGAGCAGGGAGGGGGCGCAGGCCTATTACGACAGCATCTTTGCCCTCTATGCCTCCTGGGGGGTCGATTACGTCAAGGTCGATGACATCTGCAACACGAACATGTACCCGCACGATCCCTATTCTGCCGAAAAGGAAGTGGAGGCGATTGCCCGGGCGATAGAAAAATCAGGCCGCCCGATGGTCCTGAGCCTGAGCCCGGGGCCTGCCGTCATAGAGAAGGCATGGCATCTGGAACGATACGCCAACATGTGGCGCATCACGGACGACTTCTGGGACGACTGGGAGCTGCTCAAGGCGATGTTCGAGCGCTGCGAGGTCTGGCAGAAGCACGTCGGCGGGGGCAACTGGCCGGACTGCGACATGCTTCCCTTCGGCAAGCTCGGCTGGGGCTGGGGCAAAGAGCGCATCAGCAGGTTTACCAGGGAGGAGGAGCGCACCATGCTCAGCCTCTGGTGCATTTTCCGCAGTCCCCTCATGATCGGCACGGACCTCACGCAGCTGGACGATGATGTGAAGGCCATGCTGAGCAACCGGGAGATTCTTGCCGTCCACTCTTCCGGCCACGGTGCATTTCAGTTGATGCGGGATGACAGGCAGTGCGTCTGGATCAGCTATGGCGGAGGCTGCCCTGCCAGGGGACAGGCGGTATATGCTGCGCTTTTCAACCTGTCCGACCGGGACGGGGAGGTCTCTGTTCCTTTGAAAGAGATTCCGGGAATCGATGAAGAGGCCGGCTATGCTGTCCGTGACTTGTGGCAGGGAAAAGACCTGTTCCCCCTGTCGGGAGGGGCACTGCTGTCTTTGGAACTCAAGGCCCATGATGCGGCTGTGCTGAAGCTGTCCTAGGAGCGGGGAGGGCGGTTTGTGCTGCCCTCCGCCCCTTACTCTTCTTCCAGCTCGGGGATTCGTTTCTTGAGGCTGGTCATGAACTGGTCGCCGGTTACGTCCTGCCTCAGACAGATGAAGATGCAGTTTTCTCCCGCTATCGTGCCTATGATTTCTTCCATGTTGAATGCGTCCAGGGCTTGCGAGACCGAGTCCGCATGTCCCCCGAAGGTTTTGATGACGACGATGTTCCCGCTGAACTCAATGCTGACGTAGCCGCGCAGGAAGTCCTGCACGTAAATCTGCTCGCTTTCCCGCCCCTCATCATCATCCGGCAGGGTGTACACATACCCCGAGTGCCCGTCACTGACCTTGCCGACTTTGAGCAGCTTCAGGTCACGGGAGAGCGTCGCCTGGGTCACGTCGAAGCCGTCTTTCTGCAGGTAGCCCAGAAGCTCTTCCTGACTTTCAATCCTGTAGTTCTTTATAAGCCTGCGAACTGTTTTCAGCCTGGAGAGCCGCTCTTTCACGTCATGTCCTCGTCAATTATGCATTTTTATGCATATTATGTATATTTATGCATTTTTAGTCAAGAGGGGCCAGCAGCGCAGAGCGATTTCTATGAAAAAGAACCTTGACTACTAGACAAAAGCCTCAAATAACGTAAAATAGGAAGATATGGCAAGCGCGAAGGATCAGATACGGCAGTTTTTCTCTAATCCTGTGTTTTTGTCATGCGTATTCAGCTGGTTCTGCGCCCAGCTCATCAAGACCTTCATAAAGCTCTTCTCCGGCAAGATTCACAGCGTCAGGGAACTCGTTGAGCTGATGTTCTGGCGGACGGGCAGCATGCCCTCCAGCCATTCAGCCCTGGTCTCTACCCTCTGCACGACGATAGCCTTCCGTTCCGGGCTGAACAGCGACGTGTTCCTGCTGTCGCTCGGGCTTTTCCTGATTACCATCCGTGACGCGGTGGGGGTCAGGCGGGCAAACGGCATACAGGCCAAGGAGCTGAACCGGATCGGCCGCATGCTGAAGGAGAAGGGAATCATGGACTTCAAGCCCATAAAGGAAGTGCAGGGACACACCCCCGCCGAGGTCGCTATAGGCTGCCTGCTGGGCTTTTTCATAGGGATTGCGTTCAGCGAGCTGTAGCTATGAGGTTGAAAAAGTTTCTGAGGAATATACTGGACGGCAGGAACCTCTTTTTCCTTGCCTTCATGATCGTGAGCTCCGTCATCCTTTTTGCCGCACGGAGCGTGTCCGTCTCGCAGATTTGGAAGGGCTACCGGGTCCTCTATGTCCCCGTCTCTGCTTCCGAGGAGTCGGTCCTCGCCGGCCTGTCCGAGGCGGGCTGCCGTAACGTGATAAGCCGGTCTGCACAGCGGGTTCCCCTTTCCTCCAGTTTTTTCGGCAGCATCATAAGCTCCTCCAGCTATCTGGAGGACAGGCTGGGCTATTTCCGTGATGCCGACGGAGATTACAACCTTTTTTACATCCCCGATGGTTATGAAAAGGAGAGTGAGGCTGCTGCCAGCCGCCTTGTCAAGGAACAGCACCTGAATGCGGGGCTGGACGCGAAGGAAAGCTATCCTTTCCTTGTTCCTGCCATTGTGCTTGCCCTTTTTGTCTTTCTCTTCGTGATTTCCTTGAAGCGCTCCTACTTTGCCTTGCCTGCGCTCTTTCCCCTTCTGCTCTCGTTCTCCCGGCCATTCTACCCGGTCGCCTGCGGCTGCTGCTTTTTGCTGTTCGCCGTTTTCCTTGCGAACAGGATATGGGGAAGAAAGGGTGCCGTTTTATGCGTGTTCGGGAATTTCTACGTGGATGCCCTGCTCCTGCTCTCGTTCCTGCTCTTCCTTGCACAGTCACCGGACTGTCTGGGGCTGGCCCTGCTGGCCCTGGCGGCATCTGCATGTGCGATCCTCTTTTTGCGGGCGCTCAAGGTCATAAAGGACAGAAACAGCTCCTTTACCTACAGCCTCATCTTCACGGCACGGCAGATTCCCATCCTGTATCCCAGGACGGCCCGCTACCTGCTCTGCCTGTCCATCCCGATGTTCGCGTTCCTTTTGCTGTTCATCTTCTCTGCGAAGTTCTCCCGGGCCGTCTCCGCATCCGGCATCCTCATGCCAAGTCCCATGCAGGCCCAGACTTCCTCGGGGGAGGGCGAGGGGCTTCCCCTGGGCGGCGCGGTGCTGCCGAACGCGGAGGATTATTTCCGCTGGGCCTGGGGCGTGATTTCGTATCCTTACATCAGCCTCAACAGTCTCGCCGCTTCTTCGCCCGTGCAGGAAGGAGATAAAATCATCCTTCCCCGCTACGAGGAGAATGACAAGGGCATGCGGCGGAAGGACGAGGCTGTGCTGACATACAATAATTCCTTCAGGAAGGAGATGGAGAAACTGGTCTCCTCCCTGGACTACCCGGCCGTTGAGGGCCTTCTCAAGGAGCAGGACCGGAACGTCCTGGTCATGTACTCCGCGACAACGCAGCCATCCGGAAAAAAAAGCGATGTGTTCAACTTGATAGTGATAGTTTTATCTTTGAGCGTGCCGGTCATGCTGTGCACGGTCTTTTATTCTTTCAACAGGAGCAGGTCATAGGACATGAAAACCGTAAGCAAGCTGGCTCTTTCTTATAGGACTCGTTTCCCGGACAGTCTCTCCCCCTTCCTGCCGAAACGCTTTGTCGTTCCCTTCAATCAGCTTTCGGACAAGCGGTACAAATGTCTGGTCAAGGAAGGTGAGCCGGTCATGGAGGGGCAGCTCATTGCTTTCCCGGTGAAGGATGACGGGCTTGAGGATGCCGCCGTCAATTCCCCGGTTCCAGGTGTCGCCGGAGCCGTCGTCAAATGCCGGCTCCCGAACGGGCGGATGGGACAGGGGCTTGAGATAAACTTGTCAGGCTCCTTCAGTTTCCTTGGCAAAAGCGAGGAGACGCGGGACTGGAAGGCGGTGGGGCATGATGACGTGCTCAAGCTACTCCTTGCCAAGGGTGTGGTCAATACCTTTGACGGCAGCGCACCGCTGGTCTCGCAGATTGCCGCGTGCCGGAAGAAGGACGGGGTTTTTCTGGTCGTCCGCCTTTTTGACGAGGATCCCAGCCGCTGTACTGACAGTTTTATCGGCAGGAAGCATACCTGTGAGATTGCGGAAGGGGCTTCCATCCTCGCTTCCCTTATGAATGCGCAGGGAATCGTATTTCTTTTGCCCAAAAATGGCGGCGTGGCCATCGAGAACACGCTTGTCAGTGATTTTGCCGTCCTGACTTTGGAGGTAGATGACAGCAAGTACCCCTGTGGCTTCAAGGAGAACATCATCCGCATGGTGAGGAAATACGTGCGGAACACCCAGTCGGAATACTTCGGCGGCATAAACGGCAACTCCCTCTTTGTTGATTCGGGGACGCTCCTCAATGTGTACGGGGCAATCGTGCTGGGAAAGCCCGTCATAGAAAGCTTCGTCGAGGTGAAAGGTTCCTGCCTCATGTCCTCCGCCATTTTCAAAGTCAGGCACGGCACGAGCATTGCTGACCTGGCGAAGCAGTGCGGGGGCTTCAAAAGCAAACCTGAGCGGGTCGTCGTCAACGGGATGCTGTGCGGTACCATGCTTTCCGACTTCGATGTTCCCATTACGAAGTCCGTCAAGTCCCTGACGTTCATTCCCAAGTCGCAGATGTACAATCAGGATTTCACCGCCTGCATACGCTGCGGCAATTGCCGGGATGTTTGCCCCGAGCAGCTGTTCCCTGATATCCTCGCAGGCCCGGTGATTTTCGATGTCCCGGATGATGGCTATTTCAGTGCAAGCAAGTCCCTCTGTTCCGGATGCAGGCTTTGCAATGCGGCCTGTCCTTCTCATATACCGCTTGCGCAGATAATATCCCTTTTGAAGAATGAGGAGGGCGTATGAGCCTGAAGAACAAAAGCGTCTTGCAAAGTCCTTATATCTATGTCTCGCCGTCTATGAAGACCGTGCTGTCGGTGATGATTTGCCTTTTGCTTCCACAGGTGGCGATGCTTTTCCTGACCCGCTCGTATTCATCGCTGTTCGTCCTGCTTGCTGCCGTCCTTGCGTCCCTGTCGGCGGAAGCTCTGTACGGCATCAGGAAGCGGCCCTCAATGGTCACCTGGCTGGTTGCGCTGCTTCAGGGGCTTTTGGTCGGCTTCCTGCTTCCTGCGACTTACCCGCCCGTCGCTGTTTTTATCATCTGCTTATTTGCGATGGCAGTGGGAAAGTATGCCTTTGAGGGGTTCGCCGCATCGTGGATAAACCCTGTTGCGCTCGCCGTGGCTGCGGCTTATTTCATCTATGCCTGTCCGTTTCCTGCGTTCGGCGGAGACCTTTCCCTCTTCCGTGAGAAGAATGCAGCACTCAGTATGATTCGGGACGGGCAGTTCCCTTTGTCCCCGAAGGACTCCATGGTGACGGACTTTCTGAACAGAAATGTGTTCCGCCGGTTCGGCATGGAGATTCCCGACGGCTATGTGTCGCTCTTCTGGGATTCAGGCTCCCCCATACCGGCCTTCCGTTTCAATCTGCTGAACCTTCTTGCATCGCTGGTCCTCTTTTCCGGGGACATGCTGGGGCTTCTGGTGCCTTTCTCTTTCTGCCTGTCGTACGGTCTGCTTGTCCGCTTTGTTCCCATCTCATATGTGACGGGGATGCAGCTGTACGGTGACATTTTCCTCGCATTCCTGACGAGCGGAGTGCTTTTTTCTACCCTGTTTGTCTTGCAGTGGTTCGGAACCACCCCCTTTACTGCATGGGGAAAACTTTTCTACGGCCTTTGCGCAGGCATCTTCTCTTACGTGATACTGGGCTACGGGAATTCCTCTGTTGGATATGTCTTTGTCGTGCTCGTGATGAACTTCATCTCCATATTCATTCAGGGATTTGAGATGCGCAGAATGAAGTCTTTCTATAAAAAAGCGGTGCGGCCCCGCATTGAGGCCCTGAAGGAGGTTCAGTCGGTATGAGCGATATGCCAGGTGAAGAGACTGACGGTTCTGCGGACTGGTCCGGTACGAGCGACATGCTGCTCGTCTACAAGAAGCAGTTCATTCAGTTTGGAATTTTCATAGCCTTCCTCGTTGTCCTCTTTGCGGTCACTGCTGTTTTTGCTGCCCTCTCGTCTTCGTCGATGAGCCGCGGGCTGGGAGATTGCGTCCGTGCGGCCCTTGACGGCAACGGCTACGAGGATGTCGTGCTGGAAGCTCCTTATGAGATAAACGGGCCTTTCTCAGTTACCGCGTCGGTTTATGCAATTTCCGGTTCCAGGTATTCCCATGCGGTCATCATCAGGCTGACGACGATGGCAGGGCCCGTTCCTGCTGTTTTCCTGTATGACGGTTCCTCTGCCAGGGCGGACTTTCTCTGCTATCTTTCCCTGAGCAGGCGGGTGGAGCGGATGCTTTTGGACAGCACGCGGCACTCCCTCATAGAGTATTGGGCTTTGCGTCTGCCGGAGATGATTCCCGTAGCTGAAGAGGAGGTTGTGCAATGAGGACATACAGGATGGAGAAGGAAGCTGCATTCGGCTTCATGCTCGCGTCATTCGCCCTGGTCATTCCCTTTCCGGGCCGCCTTGCCTATGGTATTCTGCTTGTCATTCTGCTGAATGTGCAGATGGTTTCCATAACTCTCTTCCGCAGGCTGGTGGAACTGGTGCACCTGAACGATTTGCTTTCGGTTCTGACTGCCGCCATGCTGCTCTGTGAGAGCATCATTTTCAAGCAGCTCCTTGCCCTCTATTCGCCTCTCATGGCACTGTCGGTTTCTTTCATCATATACCTTCCCGCTGTCTCTTCCTTCATTATCTCCCGCCTGCGGCCCTCTGACGCGGGGCTGGAAGTCATGGGCGAGGTCAGGGGCAACCTCAGGCAGTCACTTTCTTTCTCTGCCATCGCCCTCGTGTTTTTCCTGATACGGGATGTCTTTGGATACGGGACGCTGACCTTGCCAGGGCGGAAAGGACTGCTCTGCATAAACATCCTGTCACAGAGCGAGGATGCCCATGTCGGCGTATTCCTTGCGTCCATCCCGGGCGCAATCCTGCTCGTGTTCATCGTTTTCTTCCTGGCCTGGAAGCTGCGCAGAAAATTTGATTTGCTCGGAGGTGCCTCAGATGATAGCGTTGCTTGAGCTCCTGTATTATGTGGCTTTCACGAGTGTCGTCTTTGTGTACGGTCTGGGAACAAACCGGGCCATGATGATAAGCGAGCATCCCCGCAAACTGTTCGAGGGTGCACTCAAGATGTTCATCAGCGTGAGTTCCTCCACGGCAATCAGTTACCTGGTTGCGGGCGAGGTGCTGGCACCGGTTCATCTGGCGGAGCTGTACCCGCTTATCGCGGTCCTTGTGTTCTCCACCATCTCCATATTTATAGAGTCAGTCGTCAGGATTACGACCAGGAAGAGCACGGCTGAGTATACAGCCTCCATCCTCTCCGTTCTCCTCGGGGTGGGGGAGGGGGCTTCCGTGTTTGAAGCCGTTCTGATTGCCTGTTTCTGCGTGGTCTCTTTCCTCTTTGCCATCCTGGTCCTCTATATGCTCAGGAAGAAATTCTCCAACAAGATCGGGCTTGTTCTCATCAGCATCTCCGTCATACTTCTGGCCCTGCATTTCATCGACGTGTCATGGTTTTCATTCATCGGGGGGGTAAAATGATTTTCTCAATCCTCATGACGCTCCTCGTCCTGTTCAGCGTCGCGTGCGTCCTGTTCTTCATTTTTTACCTTCTGCTCCCGTCCTTGAACGCCCAGAAGGTCAACACCTCCAACCCGCTTTTCTCCGAGCAGGAATTCCAGCCCTTGCTGCAAGCCAAAAAGGAGAAGCCCTCCAAGAGGGCCGTCGTCCTCTGTTCCCGGGAGCACGGCATGGGTGCGAACGGGGAAGGCTACCGTGGATTGCCGGACTGTTCCTTTTATGATTCCCAGTTTGAGACGCAGGGTGAATGCAAATATGGCTGCATAGGTCTTGGCAGTTGTGTCAAGGCATGCGCACGGCATGCAATATCGATTATGAATGGGACTGCCGTTGTCAACATCTTCTGCGACGGATGCGGGGACTGCCTTTCCAAATGCCCTCGGGGCCTGATAAAGCTCGTGGACATGACGTATTCTCAGGGTGTTTCCTGTAATGCCTACACGATATGGGGCGGTTCCTACGATGAGAAATGCAGTCAGTTTGACTCCACTCTGGATTTGTCTCCCGCGAGTGTCGTGAAGCCGAAGAACTATGCATTCTGGCATGGACTGTACGGGCTGTTCCACCGAGGATAATTCATGGGTGAAACGAACATCTGCCTGGGGCTTTCTGCGCACGGATATTTTTCCTCTTCCGGAGCAAGCATGGAGGATGACTATCAGGAGCTGCTCAAGCCCTTTTTCTCTTTCCTCTATGCGAACCCTTCGGTTCTCTTTTCATTTTCCTTCTCCAGCAAGATTTTTTCCTTTCTTGAAAAAAAACATCCGGAGTCGCTTGAGATACTGAGGGAACTGTACGTCCGCCGCCAGTTGGAATTTCTGGGATGCTCATACCATGACCCCATGCTGCCCCTTCTCTTTCCGACGGACAGGACTTCCCAGATAGAGAAGATGAACAGCATGATTCGCTCTCTTCTGGGTAAACGACCGCGGGGCATGGTGCTTCCGGGAAGCGTGTGGGACTATTCTCTTGTGACGAGCCTCAGTTCCTGCGGCATGGAGTATGTCATGCTTGACTCCACTCTTGTTCCGTCTTCTTCCCGTTCTTATTTCCCGCTCATAACAGGCGGTATGGGAAAGAGCCTGAAAGTCCTCTGCGTCCATTCAGGGCTTGCCCCTGACTTTGACAGCGGGGAGGAGCCTGCTGCATGGATTTCCCGGATACAGAAAGCTGTCTCCAAGTCTTCTGCCGGGAGCGGGAATCCGGGTGGAAATGAAAGCCCTGTGGTGACCGTGATGTTCGACCTGCCGGCTTTCAGAAAATTCTTCACGTCGCCGTTCTTCGGGTATGTCACGGGCTGTTTTAGGAGCGGGGATGACGGGAAGCCGCAGGACGTCCGCTTTACGTTGCCGCAGATATATCTTAAATCTGCCAAAACCTTCATACCGGCTTACATACCGGCTGGCATGGACTGGAACCTTGCCCGCTGGTCCAGGAAGCCTTTCGAGTCCTGCGAGAACAGAAGCCGCTTTCCCCTGACGATATACGACTATCTTAACTGCTATAAGTCGAGCGGAAGCCTCTATGACCGGATGATGTATATCAGCATGATTCTTGCTCAGGGGCACGGCGGGGACAAGGTTCAGAAAAAACTCGCCAAGGAGAAGCTCTGGGATGCCCAGTGCATTGAAAACTATGCGGCTCTTCCGTCAGGGCTTCCTGCGTCATCTGAGAGGCGGAAGGAAGCGTTCAGGCTCCTGAACGAGGCTGAGCATATCATCAGGCAGGGACAGGAGTCCCGGAAGGGCAAGAAGGACAGCGGGCCGCGGGCTTCCATCGTCTCCTATGACTACAACCGGGACGGACTGAGCGAGTACGTGTGCAGCATGAAGAATCTCCGTTTGGTCATAACGAGGCTTGCCGCGCAGATTATGGAGCTGGACAACATAGTCAAGGGCTGCAATTACGCCTCAAGCCTTTCCCGCATCCGTGCCTTTGACGGGATGGAAGACGGCTATACAAGAGGCTTCTTTACCGATCATTTCTTTGCAGCAGGAGGCATAGACGGTTACAGCCTGTCCCTTGATGCGGGAACAGACATATTCTCCAAGTTGCTTTTCGATGAGAAGAAACTGGATACAAAGCGGAACGAAATCATTTTCTCTTCCCGCGTCTGTATTCCCGGCCTCCATACTCCCATTGAACTGCTGAAGAAGTATACCATACTGGATGACGGCATTTCCATTCAGTACATACTGAAAAATGACGGCACTGAGCCTCTCCTTGGTACCTTTGTCGTGGAGTCAAACTTTGCCCAGACCTGTTTTTCCAGAAAGCTGGACTATCAGTATTCCTGTGAGCTTGTCCTGGACGGCGAGACCCGTTTGCTCGATACGAACAGCCCCTTCCGGTCGGACGGCCATGTGTCTGCCCTGCGGGTGACGGACCGTTTTGATAAGATGCAGTTCAACTTCGAGCCGAACGAGGAGGCGGGGTTCATAGCGGATACAATCGTCTTCAACCGGCCCGATGCCTACAATGACATACGGGAAGACTCCAGAACTCTTGTCACGTCATTCTTCTGGAATGTCGATTTGCCTGCCGGAATGTCAATCGAGAAAAATATCAATTTCTCCGTTACCAGTGTCCAAAGCAGGAAGCGGACTCCGTTACCTGCCCTTTAGTTTCTTCACGACTTTGCGGAAGAAGAAGGCCCGCGCCTTTTCTGCCAGTATGTAGCAGCTGTAGGTGAATGGCTTGAGCGGCACGTCGAAGCTGCCGGGCCGGTGCACGATCCTGCCGCCGAAGCCGGTCTTGAACAGGTACAGCCCGTGCATGGGGTGGCCTTCGTCGTCGGTCGGCGGCATGCCGTAGAAGTCGTATTCGGGGCAGCCGTAGGCCTTCGCGTCCCGTATCGCCGTCCACTGCAACAGATATGCCGCCATGAGGTTCCGCTTGACGTTGCCGCTTGCCCCGTAGAGGTAGACCGCCTCGCGCGGGCAGAAGAGGGTGATGATGCCCGCAAGGTAGTCCCCCTCGTGCCTGGCCAGGTAGAGGGAAATCAGGGGGATGTCCTTGCCGTCTGTTCTTTCGTCCTGTGCGGGCTGTTCGGCTGTCCCTGCGTCCCCGGCTGCCCCTGCGTCCGTCTTGCTTCCGGCATGGGCCGCGCGGCTGCGTTCAATCAGATCCCGGTAGTAGCCCTTCGCATGGAAGTTCACGCCGTCGCGCTCTGAGGTAAGCTCAAAGAGCCGGTAGAACTCGTCGAACTTCTCGTCGAAGTCCTCCTCCCCGCCGTGATAGCATGACACCTCTACGCCTTTCTTTGCCGCAAGGCGGATATTGTAGCGCCACTTGCTCTTCATTGCAGCGAGTAGCCCATCCTCGTCCTGTGTTAGGTCCAGTATCGTCGTGTCGGGAGGCTGCACGGCAACGGGCGGCACGCGGAGGGGGAGCCGCAGCTTTTTCGCGATGTTCCGGCTGTCCTGCACGTAGCGCTCCCGCGCCCCGATTTCTGCAAAGTCAAGCGGGCAGTCATAGCGGACGAACATCGTGTCGGCGGGAAGGGATTTCCGCATGGCGGCAGCCGTATCGCAGAGGCGCGCAAGATATGCTTCGTGCGCTTCCCCCTCCCGGACTTCCGGAGCCATCGGTATGTATGCGAGGCTGGCCTTTGTAATCTTGAGCGAGAAGGTCCGCGTCAGGACGGAAAGCCTTTCCCCGCCTGTTCCGTCTACGCGAATTGCCTTCCAGCCGTGGGCCTCCTTGAACGAGGCCCAGAAGGGAGTCTGGAGGAAGCGCGTGGCAGAATCAGTGGACATCGCCGTTCTCGGTGTGGACGGTGACAATCTCCTTGCCGCCTGCCGTCAGTTTGCAGCCGCCGACCATGACGGCCTTATCTTTGACCGCAATTGCGACCTTGAAGAAGTCGTCGGCGGGGATTTCGGCGGGCTTTTCCGCAATCTCCTCTCCGTCCAGGCAGACCCGGGTTCCCGCTGCTGCCCAGGGGGCTTCCAGCGGTT
>CADBRC010000158.1 GCA_902796985.1 uncultured Spirochaetaceae bacterium | reverse complement strand
CGAACTCAAGATAAATACGCGCAACATACTCGGCAAAATATACATAGATGAGGGAAACCTGGACGCTGCCAAAAAAGAATTTGATGCAATTTTGGAAAAAAACGCGAATTTTGCTGACGCGCACTATGGACTTGGTATATTATATGAGAAGCAGGGCGACAACGCCAAGGCAAGGGCTGAGTGGCGCAAGTGCCTTAAGCTGCAGGTAAAACATGCGGGGGCTTTGCAAAAGCTTTCTGAGATAAAATAGAAAACAGTGACGGAGGTCAGATTTATATTATGGGACTGTTGGACAGCTTTACGACTGATATAGGGATAGATTTGGGAACCTGTAACACCCTGATTTACGTGCGGGGGCAGGGCATCGTCATAGATGAGCCGTCGGTCGTTGCCGTGGAGAAGGGAACGGGCGCGGTCGTCGCCGTCGGAGCAGAGGCGAAGAGAATGCTTTGGAAAACCCCAAGCGGCATCGTTGCTATCCGCCCGCTCGCAGATGGCGTCATCTCTGATAGCAGCTCAACGGAGAAGATGATAAAGTACTTTATATCCAAAGTAATGCCTCATCATCACCTGTTCAAGTCCATACGGATGAAAATAGGCATTCCGTCCTGCATAACCCAGGTCGAGCGCGATGCGGTCATGGCTGCCGCCCTGAAGGCCGGTGCCAAGGAAGTCGAGGTTATTGAGGAAAGTCTTGCCGCAGCAATTGGCGCCCAGATTCCGATTTATGAGCCCGCCGGACACATGGTCTGTGATATTGGCGGTGGCACAACGGAAGTTTCCGTCATTTCCCTCGGCGGTATGGTCATCACAAGTTCCATCCGTACGGGTGGTAACGAGTTCGACGAAGCGATTGTCAAGTATATCAAGTCGACCCACAGTCTCATCATCGGTCCCCAGATGGCAGAAGGCTTAAAAATTGATATTGGAAACGCGACTGCCGAGGACGCGATAGAGCACAAGGAAATAAAGGGTACCGATGCAGTAACCGGACTTCCGAGACGGCTTGAAGTGGACTCCGTCGAAGTCCGCGAAGCCTTGAAAGATCCGATTACGAAAATCGTCGAGGAGATAAAGAGGACTCTCTCCCGTACCCCGCCGGAGCTGGCCGCCGACATTGTAGAGCGCGGCATCGTCATGACCGGAGGCGGTTCCATGCTCAAGGGATTGCAGAAACTTATCCAGAAGGAGACCGGAGTTCCCTGTATCCTCGTGGAGAAGCCCCTTGAGTGCGTTGCCGTCGGGGCAGGACAGGCCTTTGAGCTTTTCCGCGACATGACTTCCAACAGGTCAATCTATAACAACATCAACAGCTGACAGGCATGAAGAAGCGTGTTTCCCTCAAGCTTCCCGAGCTGACGCTCTCGGTTCTCGTCATCTCCAGCGCGCTGATGCTTGGCTTCTCCTCTGGTGGTTTTATCATCAACGTCAAGACGCTGGGGTTTTCCTGCTTCTCAACCATGCAGAGGGGGGTAAGTGCTGTTGCCGGGGGAGTATCGTCGTTCTTTACGTCAGTCAGGGACATTGCGAAGCTCAGGGAGGAATATAATGCTCTCACGGAGAAACTTAAGGACTACGAGTACCTGAGACGGAGCAACGCCGAGATACGCAAGGAGAATGAACGGCTGAGAGAACAGCTGGGATTGTCCCAGTCAGTCAGTTACCGGAACATCACGGCTCAGATTATCGGTCGCGATGCGGACAACATCTATTCGGGCATAACGATAGACAAAGGCGTGATGAGCGGTATACGGAAGAACATGCCGGTAATCGCGATACAAAGCGGAAGTGTCGGAATCGTCGGTAAAGTAGTCACGGTAGGTCTTGCAACGAGCATCATCATGCCCGTCTATGACAAGAGCTGCAACATATCGGCGAGAATCCAGAATACACGGGATCAGGGGTTGGTTTCGGGAAACGGAAGCATTGATACGCCGCTTTCCTTAAACTACATAAGGAAACGCGTTCTGGAGGAGATACACTTCGGCGATATAGTAGTCACGAGCGGCGAGAACGGCAACTACATGAGGGACATCCCCATCGGGACTATCAGCAAGATCACAGTGCTGGACTACGACTCCTCGCTTGAGATAGAAATGGAACCTATCATTGATTTCTCGCGGCTGGAGATGGTCTTCGTCGTGGATCAGACCGCCCCGAACAAGGCAGTGGAGGACAGTCTTGAAGGACAATAATTATTTGAAAGGGACGATTGCCTCATCCCTGATTATCCTGCTGGCGGCCCTCATAGAGAATGCGATACTCTCGAACATCGTCTACCTGCCGGCGGTTCCGGACATTTGCCTGATATGCGTTATCTTCGTCTCCCTTCAGAATGGAAAGCTCTTTGGTGAGGGGGAAGGGTTCTTTTCCGGCCTCTGCCTGGATTTCCTGGGAGCCTGTCCCTTCGGGCTCAACTGTCTGTACAGAACGGTCATAGGCTACCTTGCAGGGATTTTTCACCGGGTCATAGGGACCGACGGATTTTTCACCCCAATCTTGCTCGTTCTCGTAGGAAGTCTGGCGAAGGCCCTCCTGCTTTTGCTCATAAGCCTTCTGTTCCCCATGATAAAATTGAATTTCTCCCCGTTTACCTCTATATTCCTTTGGGAACTTGGGGAGAACGTTATTTTGGCACCGATAATTTTCAAACTGCTCGGCCTCTTTAGGAAATATATCGATATATGGGCGGAGGCGGCATCATAAAATGCCTTTGAATTCATCTGATGACAACATAAAGAAGAATCTCAGGTTAACGTTTCTTCTGTTGATTTTCATGCTTGTATTTGTGACCTACCTCTACCGGCTCTTCGTCCTGCAGATTATTCAGGGAGGGGAGTACAGAAGCCAGTCCAAGCAGATTTCCAGCACGATGCGCACAATCCCGGCCCAGAGGGGCGAAATCTTTGACCGGAACGCGAACATGCCCCTCGTCATAAACACGGACTCTTTCTCCGTCAGCGTTATTCCCGGAGAGATACCTTCCAATCTCTACGACACGGTAATACTGAAGCTGGCTGACTATCTGGGAATGACAAAGGATGCTATAGACAGGAAGATTTCCCCAAGCATACGGCGCTCGTTCACGTCTGTTGAAGTCAAAGGGAATGTCGCTTTTGAAGTCATATCCAACATAGCGGAGAATATAACCGACCTTCCTGGAGTCACATGGACAAACAAGCCCACGAGAAATTATGTCGTTTCCGGTTCCATGAGCCACATTCTGGGTTATGTTGGCGACATAACCCGGGATGAACTGAATCTTCTTTACAATAAGGGCTATACGAAGAATTCGATAATCGGCAAGACAGGCATAGAAAAGCAGTATGACGAGCTGTTGCAGGGCAAGCAGGGGAGGGAGAGCCGTACCGTCGACGCGAGGGGGCGAATCCTTAGCGACAAGCCGATAATAACGCCGCCGACGAGCGGCAGCAACCTCGTCTTGACGATAGATACGACCATACAGACGCTGGCAGAAAAGGCTCTTGGCGAGAGGGTCGGCTCGATTGTCGTTCTGAAACCCGCAACGGGTGAAGTTCTCGCAATGGTATCGTACCCGTTCTTTGACGCGAACCTGTTTACGAGCGGCAACTATTCCTCGCAGTATGCGGCCCTTGCAACGGCCCCAAATAATCCTCTCCTGAACAGGGCTGTCAATGCGACGTATCCGCCTGCGTCTACATTTAAAACGATAATGGCGACCGCAATGCTCAATGAGAAAGCTTTCTCCTCTGCCCAGTACATTCCCTGCGAGGGTGAGCTGAATTACGGCGGCCGAATCTTCCACTGCCACGTCAAGAAACCGGGACACGGCAGGCTGGATCTGAAGAATGCACTTGCTCAGTCATGCGACGTATATTTCTGGATTGTCGGCCGCGACTACCTTGGCGTTGACAAGATAGCGAGCTATGCCAAAGAGTTTGGCTTCGGGCAGGATTTGGAGATAGATCTGCCTGCATCAAAGCCAGGGCTTGTTCCTACCGCTCAGTGGAAGGAAAGGCGTTTCCATGAGAAATGGCTCGGCGGCGATACGATGAATATGTCAATCGGGCAGGGCTTTACTCAAGTAACCCCTCTGCACATGGCGGATATGATGGCAATGGTGTGTAACGGCGGCACGATTTACCGGCCACACCTGTTGAAGGAAGTCCGCGACGGGGCGACAGATGAGGTCATAGAGGAGACCGCGATAGAACCACTGGTGACATCGACAGTTTCACCTGAGGTATGGCAGGAAGTCAGAAATGGCCTTCGCTACACGATAACCGATGGAACTCCTGCATACCCGATGCACAATAGGGTAGTGCAGCTGGCGGGAAAGACGGGAACTGCCGAGGTCAACGGTTATGCAAAGAATCACTGGCACTCCTGGATGATAGCCTATGGTCCGTTTGACGGACCCGTTGAGGATCAGATTGTCGTCGCGACGATAGTCGAGGCCGTTAACGAGTGGGAATGGTGGGCTCCTTATGCAACGAACATAGTTTTTCAGGGAATTTTTGCGGACCAGAGCTATGACGAGGCCGTGAATACCCTTGGTTTCCGCTACCTGCTGAAAATGTACGGAAGGATGGAATAATGAAGCTCCGGCTGAACGTACTTGCAAAATTTGATTATATACTTATACTCTGCATCAGCATTCTTTCTTTCTTTGGGATAATGTTCATCTATTCCTCCGGGATAAATTCGGACGGAGTCAACGTCTCCAGCGAATATCGGAAACAAATTGTGTGGTTCGCCGTCGGTTTCGTGCTGATGATCGGTTTTACGCTGTTCGACTACCGCAAATTCAAGCGGCAGGCCCTGTATATCTTCGCCGGCAGCATTGTCGTCCTGTTATATACGATGTTCTTCGGCAAGAATGTCAACGGGGCACGCAGCTGGATTGGCATTAAGAACCTGGGAATACAGCCTTCTGAACCAATCAAACTTGCCTATGTGATTTTTCTTGCCTGGTATTTAGACCGGTCAACGGAGGAAAAGGCCCTGAAGCGTTTCTTTAAGTCGCTTCTGATAATGTTCATACCAATGGCGTTGATTCTTGGACAGCCGGATTTGGGAACCGCAACCGTCTATCTGCCGATTTTCCTCTTAATGTGCTTCATGGCGGGCATTCCACCCCGGTACATCATGCTCGTGATAGGTATTGGGGCGATGACCTCCATATTCACGATTCTGCCCATCTGGCAAAGTGAAATAGCCCACAGGACAATTCCTGCCATAAGCATACTGACCGACAGGAAACTGTCCTTTCTGGTCATTTCTGCAGCACTGCTCGTGACGATCCTGTGTGCCATCGGGCTTGCCATGTTCAGGAAGCAATACTATTACTGGCTGACATACGGTTTCGGCATCATTACAGCAGGCCTCGTCTTCTCGATTGCGGCCGGGCGCGTACTCAAGCCTTACCAAATCCAGAGACTCATAGTCTTCATAGACCCATCCAGTGATTCGCTCGGTGCAGGATGGAACATCATACAGTCCAAGATAGCGATTGGTTCGGGCGGCCTGTGGGGCCGGGGGTTTCTGCAGGGAACCCAGAGCCACTACCGTTTCCTCCCGGAACAGAGCACGGACTTCATATTCAGCATTATCTCCGAAGAAACCGGATTTGCGGGAGGACTCATCTTGTTTTTCTGTTTCTTCACGATTCTCATCCGCTGTCTTACCATCATACGAAAAAACAGCAACAGGTTTGGCATCCTGATTGTTTCCGGCATACTGGGCATGTACTTTTACCATTTCTGCCTGAATGTCGGCATGGTCATGGGGATAATGCCGGTTGCCGGAATTCCGCTCCCATTCCTGTCCTATGGTGGCTCCGCATTGATAACCAATATGAGCGCAATAGGGCTTCTGATGAGCGTGCATTCCAGACGGCTTGACTTTCAGGACAATGTGTTGTAATATT
>CADBRC010000157.1 GCA_902796985.1 uncultured Spirochaetaceae bacterium | reverse complement strand
GCGTTATCGGTTCAAATAGAGGCGGACGGGAGCTGCACCTGGCAAGGCTTCACCTATGATGAATTATAGCCGCTCATGGCAGTGCGAGCTATAGGGGGCGTGTCAGACAGGGCTGCTCGCCCTGCGGTTCCTGCTAGCCCTGCGCTCCCTCCCGTCTTCCACCTTCTGCCCTCCCCCTAGGCGTTGCATTGCGCTTTATGATACTATGTCCCTATGTTTACACAGGAAGACAACGCGATAATCTGGAAGAAGGGCTATGAAACCCTGCGCATAGAAGGCTGGGGGGCGGACTCGCTCCGTGTCCGCTGTACGATGAATGCAGCCTTTTCGGGTGAGGACTGGGCGCTCTCAGAGAAGCCTGCCGCAGTAAAGCCTGCCGTATCAAAACCCGCTGCGTCCACGGTCTCGACCAAGCCGTCCGTCACGGTCTCAGACGAAGAAGCCGAAATCAAGAACGGAAAGCTGTCCGCCACGGTTAGCGCGAACGGCGTGCTCCGATTCTATCGCGACGGGAAGCTCATCCTTCGCGCATACTACCGCAACTACGACGGCAAGGCGAGCAGGGAGAGCGTCTGCCTTAAGGTCGTCTCCCGCGAGTTCCATCCGGTTATCGGTGGCAGCGAGTTCAAGCTGACCGTCCGCTTCGACGCGAACGAGGGCGAACAGATATTCGGCATGGGCCAGTACCAGCAGCCTAACCTGGACATGAAAGGCTGCGTCCTGGAGCTTGCCCAACGCAACTCCCAGTCCACAATTCCCTTCTACCTTTCCAGCCTGGGCTACGGCTTCCTCTGGAATAACCCTTCCGTCGGACGGGCGACCTTCGGCACGAACCGGACGGTCTGGGAGTCCTCCTGCTGTGACGAGATGGACTACTGGATCACGGCAGCGGACAGCCCCGCCGCCATCATGCGGAACTACACGGGGGCGACCGGCCGCCACCCCGTCATGGGCGAGGACTACCTGGGCTTCTGGCAGTGCAAGCTCCGCTACCGGACACAGGACGAGGTCCTGACCGTTGCGCGCAAGTACAAGGAGCTCGGCATCAAGCTCGATGTCATCGTCATCGACTTCTTCCACTGGATCCGGCAGGGCGACTGGGGATTCGACAAGGACTATTGGCCTGACCCCAAGGCGATGTGCGACGAACTGCATGCGATGGGCACCAAGGTCATGGTCTCCGTCTGGCCGTCCGTCGACAAGAAGTGCTCCCACTTCCAGGAAATGTGGGACAAGGGCCTCCTCGTCCGCACCGACCGCGGCGTTATCCAGACCTATGACTTCAACGGCGACTGCATTACCTTTGATGCGACCAACCCCGAGGCCCGTGAGTTCATCTGGAATGTCTGCCGCGACAGCTACTTCAAGTACGGGATCGATATGTTCTGGCTGGACAATTCCGAGCCTGACCTTTCCATATACGACTATGAGCTCTACCGCTACAAGCTTGGGCCGGCGCTCAAGGTCTCAAACCTCTATCCCCAGTACTATGCGCAGGCATTCTGGGACGGCATGCGGAAGGAGGGCATCAAGACCCCGATTAACCTGGAGCGCTGTGCATGGGCGGGCAGCCAGAAGTACGGAGTCATCCTTTGGAACGGCGACGTACAGAGCAGCTGGGAATGCCTGCAGGATTCCGTCGCGGAAGGCCTCGGCATGGGACTTTCCGGCATTGCATGGTGGACGACGGACATCGGCGGCTTCATGTGGGGCGACGTGCACGACAAGGGCTTCATCGAGCTGCTCGAGCGCTGGTTCGAGTGGGCGGTCTTCACGCCAATCCTGCGCCTGCACGGCGACCGCGACCCGCACGACATCCCGCCCCTGTCGGACAAGGACTACGGCGGCGGCTACCTTTTCACCGGTTCGCCCAACGAGATATGGTGCTACGGCGATGAGGCGCAGAAGATATTCGAGAACTGCATCAAGCTGCGCGAGTCGCTCAAGCCCTATGTCGCCTCGCTGATGAAGGAGGCCCACGAGTCCGGCGCCCCCCTCCTGCGGACGATGTTCTACGAGTTCCCCGCGGACGCGGAGTGCTGGAAGCTGAAGGACCAGTACATGTTCGGAGCGGACTACCTGGTTGCCCCCGTCCTGCATGCGGGCGAGCGGGAGCGCGAGGTATACCTCCCCGCCGGAAACTGGGAGGACTTCTACACGAAAGAAAAGATTGCGGGCGGAAAACGCGTGAAGGC
>CADBRC010000156.1 GCA_902796985.1 uncultured Spirochaetaceae bacterium | reverse complement strand
GCTGTATGACACGAACGCACAGGCAAAAGCCCGCGAAACGGAAACAACGCTCTGGAGCATGGACGATACGGAAACCTATGGCGAGGAGATGTACCGCATTGGTTTTGGTGAGGCCGTAGAAAAGAAGCTGCTTTCTGATTATAAGGTAATCGTTCTTACTTTGGACGAAAACTCAGTTGACCCCAAGATTCAACAGATTATCCTTGACCAAAAGACGGAAGGGGACAAAGAGATAAAGGCGGACGATGCGATAAAGCTCATCGGCTGCATAAACGTGCTTTCCAAGCGGACAAACTATCTTACAGACAAGGAGCTCTTTACAAATGAGGACCCGGAGCCAATGCGGAGTGCCGTGGCGTTCTGCTCCAACATAGAGAACTCCAAGTATCTTCGTGACAGCTTCAACATCTGCAAGAAAGCGTATTACGAAAACTTGAGCGATGAGGAGCGAGACAAGATTGTCGCTGTTGACGCAGACCATGTGGACGGGACGATGGCAAGCGGCATCCGTGAGGAGAAGCTGGACTGGCTCAAGAAGGCCGATCTATCCCGAAACGAATGCCATATCCTAAACAATGTCCGCTGCCTGAGCGAGGGGGTGGATGTTCCAAGCCTTGACGCAATCCTGTTCCTGTCCAGCCGAAATAGCGAGGTTGATGTCGTGCAGTCAGTAGGACGCGTTATGCGCCGGGTGGAAGGCAAGAAGTACGGATACATAATCATTCCTGTCGTTGTTCCATCGAATGGTGACGCAAGCGAAGTCCTTGATGACAGCGATGATTTTAAAATCGTATGGACGGTGTTGAAAGCGCTAAGGGCTCATGATGACCGCTTTAACGCGACGGTGAACAAAATTGAGCTGAACAAGAAGAAGCCGAAGAACATCCGCGTTACCGGTGGCGGAAATTTCGGAACAACTGGAAAGGCCGCTGTCAGAGATGATGGGGAAACGTATGTACAGGGAAGTTTTGATTTTGACGAGCTTCAGCAGGAACTATACGATAAATTTCAGGATTTGCAGTCGCAGGTTTTTGCAAAGATGGTCAACAAGGTCGGCTCCAAAAGATACTGGGCTGACTGGGGTAAGGATATTGGAGCTATCGCACAGAGAAATATCGCCCGCATAAACGCCCTGATAGAAAAGGATGGAGAGCATAAAGAGAAATTCACTTCCTATTGGGAAGGCCTGAAGAAGAACTTGAATCCTTCTGTTACAAAGGGTGATGCCGTAGAAATGCTTGCGCAGCACATGATTACAAAGCCTGTTTTTGAGGCCCTGTTTGGCAACGACCACTTCACTAGGCTCAACCCCGTGTCCAAGTCACTGGAAGAAATCGTGCGTCTCTTGGACGAACAGTCCGACCCGGAGGATTTGGAGAAGCTTGAGGGCTTCTACAAGTCAGTCCGCCAGCGGGCCGATGGCATAGACAATGCTGAGGCCAAGCAGAAGATTGTTGTGGAGCTATACAACAGCTTCTTCCAAAACGCATTCCCGATGACGGTGGAAAAGCTTGGTATCGTGTATACCCCCGTTCCTGTTGTCGATTTTATCCTGTACAGCACGGAGTATGTGCTGAACAAGGAGTTCGGCAGATCATTGAGCGATGAGAATGTCAATGTCATAGACCCCTTCACCGGGACGGGGACTTTCATCACCCGTCTCCTGCAGTCGGGCATCATCAGGCCAGGCGACCTGGAGCGCAAGTACCGACATGAGATTTTTGCCAACGAGATAGTCCTGCTTGCTTATTACATCGCGAGCGTGCACATAGAGAACGCCTACCACGACCTGTGCGGCAGTGACAGCTACGAGCCCTTTGGCGGCATCTGCCTGACCGACACATTCCAGCTGTACGAGAACGGCGGGGCCAGCCTTGACGACGAGGTCTTCTGTGAGAACTGCGAGCGCGTGAACGAGCAGAGGCGCAGGCCCATCACGGTGGTTGTCGGCAATCCGCCCTACTCCGTGGGGCAGAAGTCTGCCAACGACAACGCCCAGAACCAAAGCTATGCCAAGCTGGAGGGCAGGATTGCGGAGACCTATGCGTCACGTTCTTCGGCGACCAACAAGAACTCCACCTACGACAGCTACATCAAGGCCTTCCGCTGGGCGAGCGACCGCCTGAGCCAGACCGGAGGGGGAGTGGTCGCCTTTGTCTCCAACGGGGCATGGCTTGACGGAAATGCGCAGGACGGCTTCCGCAGGACGCTGGAATCTGAGTTCGACAGGATATACGTATTCAACTTGCGGGGAAACTGCCGCACGAGCGGAGAACTTCGCCGTAAGGAGTCGGGCAATGTCTTTGGCGAAGGTAGCCGTACCCCCATCGCGATAACCGTTCTGGTGCGCAAGGGCCGCTAACAAAAGACAACGAAAACAGGAGGAATTTAGACGTGGAAAGCTCACATAAGACACAATCAGCCAGCCACAGGGCGGAAATCTACTACTACGACATAGGTGACTACCTCTCCCGGGAGGACAAGCTCAGAATCATCCAGGAGTTCCACGATATCTCCCGGCTGCCGATGGTACGCATCAAGCGCAACGAGCACGGCGACTGGATAAGCCAGCGGAACGACAGGTTCGGCACGTGGATTGCGATAGGTGACAAGGACGACAAGGCAAACAAGAATACCTTCTTTGTGCCTG
>CADBRC010000155.1 GCA_902796985.1 uncultured Spirochaetaceae bacterium | reverse complement strand
TGGACAGCCCTGTTCATGTCGGATGCGAACCTTTTGTCCGTCCTTCTGGCCGCAGCTGTATCGGCAGGCAGCGCGTTCCCCCTGAAAGCCAGACTTGGCAACGTAACCTTCTTTGCCGTCCAAATCTTCATTTTTGCGGCCAGCTACCTTCTGTCCTGCTTCTGCCTTTTCCACAACCGGCATGTGCAGGACAAGTCCAGCAGTTCCATTCAGCTTGTGCTGGCAGGAGCAGCAACTCTCTGGATTGTCCTGAATTTCAGTCCCGTCAATCAGGGGGCGCTCTGGCACTCAGCTGCAAGGGTATTGTTCCGGTACAAAACACCGCTCGCCGCTTACCTCATCATTCTCTTTCTCGCAACGGCCATTTCAACTTGCTGTGTAACGGCTTTTTCCAAGTCACAAATTAAGGGCAGCCGCTGGATCCGCATCACGGCAGCGTTCGCATACGCTTTCCTGCTTGCATCCCAGTTCTATATCCCGAACATCTTCGGGGATGACTTCTATCACATTCACGGCTGGGAAGGATCCGTCTTTGAGGTCCTGAGTCTCGCCCCCTACAGCGCGGACCATGAGACAGCTCTGTACGGGCATTACGGCCTTTTCTACCTCCTGCCCATGAAGCTGCTCCACCTCGCAGGGATTCAGTACAATGTGGCCATGGCAGTCATGCAGTTCCTGGTCGGAGCAATCATGTTCCTTTCCGTAATGTACGTGCTCGACCGCCTGGTAAAGAATGATGCGGCATTTTTCATCTTTATGCTGGCGACAGGTGCCATCTTCCAGTTCCACAACTGGGCCTACTTCCAGATGGAGCCGCACCGGACGTTATTTGGAGCCGTCATTTCGGCAGCCCTGCTCGCAGCTGACAGGAAAGGGAACCTGACCCAGAGCCGGATCCGGGTGCTCGGCCTGCTTGGCGCAGCATCCCTGCTCTGGAACGTGGAAACGGGCCTTATCTGCATGGGGGCCATATCCGTCTATCTGTTCCTGGCGAAATCTGACTTGAAGGAAAACCTCCTCTCGAAAAAAAATGGACAGGCTTTTGTTCTTGCGGCGCTTTCGTTCCTGGCGGAGCTGGCCCTTGCATGGGGAATTGCAAACATATACAACCTCCTCTGCGGCGGCAAGATGATAGGATTCAAGGACTTCATGTTCCCCCTGCTGTCCGATATGGGGCTTATGGAACGGCTGGACTGGCCTATCATAGGCATATTCGGAACCGGATTCGCCTATTTCGTGCTGTTCATGATTACCGGATGCTTCGCCCTGATCATCAAAATCCTGCCCCTGCCTGGGAAAAACGGAGATGATGGTACGGAAAGACCGGTTTCCCCACAGCTGTATGCATCCATTGCGCTTATCGGTCTGGGATTCATGTCCTACTATATATCCAAGGGGGGACGTCATTTCCTTAATGTCTCCTACTTGCAGTTCGTCATGATAACGGCGGGTTTATGGGGAATCCTCGACGCGGGCAATGCCCGGCAGCCCGTCCTTATGAAGTTCGCCCGGATTCTCATTCTAACCGTATTCTCCTCCCTGATTCTGGAAAACATCACGCTGCCAGAACGGATTCTTTCAAAAGCACAGGGCGGCTGGCGAACGGACAAGCTGAACAGTTTCCTGGAAGTACTGAAGCAGGACCTGCCTGAAGGCACCCCCGGTTTCGGGCAGGATGTCCCCGAATTATATGCCTATATGGACCGGGATGCGAAAATACGCATGACTGACTGGGCAAACCTGCGTTTCTGGAAAGACAGCGACAGCCGCCCCTTCGAATACGCGTCCGAGCAGCTGAAGGGGTATGACTTTTTCTTTGCAAACGTCGAAGACGTGCACCTCGTCTCAGAGGCGGCGAAATTCCACAAGATTGCGGTCTACCGGATCGGAGGCCAGGGGCAGGAATTTGCCGTATATGCAAGAGAAGGGAAATCCCTGGACCTGTCCCCGTTCAAGGGGGAAGGGACCCTCGGCTCCCCCTACATAATAGAAGATTCCGCTGATCTGCTTTCCCTTGCCCGGCATGTGAACGCAGGCTTGGACTACAGCGGGGTTTACTTCCGCCAGACCGCAGACATTGACATCTCCTCCGTCAAAAACTGGACACCCATCGCCGATGGCGGCCCCCTGTCTTTCAACGGCAATTACGACGGCGGAGGCCACGTCATAAAGGGACTCCGCATCCGTAAAACCAAGCTCATGATTGAGAAAGGGGAGGATCCCGCGCTCTTCGGAAGGCTCAGCGGCAGGGTATGCAACCTGGGCATTGACGGGGGCAACGTGCGGGGAATCGATTATGCGGCCGCATTCGCATCATCCGGCAGCAGGGAAGCCGTAATCGCAAACTGCTGGAACAGTGCAGAAGTCCATGCGATTGAGGCAAGCGGAGGCATTGCCGTTAACTTCAACGGCACGGTCGCCTGCTGCGTCAACTTCGGCAGGATTTCCAAGGAGGTTGCCATCTACGGAATTCTGGACGGAGTTTGCGCGGGCGGTACACCCGTAGTATGGGAATGCCGCCCCATGGAGGACAGGAGCTTCAGCTTCGCCGAGATGAACGCCCGCCTTGCGGAGGCCGAGGAAAAATTTGACCTGGGCGGAATGAGGCTCATCCCCTGGGGAAGCAGGTAGCCGCAGCCGGTGGGCTTCCCCCCGTTTCCTGCCGACAATAAAAGGGTGAGACGTTTGCTTCTTCTGTCCGCCCTGTTTTTTCTCTGCCTCCTGCCCCTGTCTTCCCTGGAGATTTACCGGCCGGAGAACCGGGGTGACATGAACGACATCCCCTGCCTGATTCGGGTCACGGACATGGAGGGGAACGATGCATGGGACTGCATAACCGCCCTGTCCTATTCATGGCACTACGACATCCACACCAACCTCTGGCAGGAGAAATGCCTCTGCCACGCCTACTGGAAAGGCTGCTTTACCGGCGGCTGCGTCGTTCACCTGGGGCTCAAGAGCGGAACATACCGCATCTCTGTCTATACGCCCAAGGAAAGCCAGATGGACTACGAGAGACTGACCGGAGAGGACTGGCAGTCCAACGAGTTCATCTACGACACTGAGCGCAAAGAGCTGAAAGTTATCTTCATAAGCCCCACAGCCGATGACTCAGGCTTCTACGACGGAGGCTGGCACGTAGACCACATTGCGCCTGCCTACTACCGGGGAACAAAACCCGGGGTCTATGCCCGTTCCAAGTTTTAGTGCTTTGCATTTTTCCTAAAATATGTTAAACTCCTCCCCGAATTATGAAAAAGAAGATTCTGTGGGCAGTCATAACGCTCTGCCTGTCAGTGCTTACCATCATCGCGCTTTTCTACAACGGAGGGCTGTCGCTGGCAGAGCTCTGGCAGGATATAAAGGATGCATCCCTGGAATGGCTCCTGCTCGCAGCCCTCTGCATGCTGGGCTTCATCTTCTTTGAAGGACGGTCTCTCGTCCTTATCCTGCGCACGCTCGGCTACCCCGCACGGAAACGCCGGGGCTTTCTGTATGCCTCCGCCGACATATACTTTTCTTCGATTACCCCCTCGGCTACCGGCGGTCAGCCCGCGAGCGCGTACTTCATGCACAAGGACGGCATCTCCGGGAGCGCAGTCATCGTATCCCTTATCCTGAACCTGACGATGTACACGCTCGCAATAGTGACGCTCGGCCTCCTGTCGGTGATTTTTTTCCCCGGCATATTCATGGAATTCAACCCGGCCTGCAAGATTGTCATCCTCATAGGCGTGTCCGTAATGGTGATGCTCGCCGTGTTCTTCGTCATCCTGTTGAAAAAACAGGGGCTTCTGATATGCATGGGTGACATCATCGTCTCCATCCTGAACAAACTGCACTGCAGGAAGTCCGCGCGGAAAGTCAGCGGAAAGCTCCGGGAAACGATTGAGAAGTACAACGAGTGCGTGGAGCTGCTGTCCGGGAGAAAGAAGCTCCTGTTTAAGACCTACCTGCTCAACCTGATGCAGAGAACCCTGCACGTCCTCGTCACCGTCTTCTGCTACTACGCGATGCACGGGCAGTTCTCCGACGGCCTGAGGGTCTTCGCAACCCAGACTTACGTTGTGCTCGGGTCCAACTTCATCCCCGTTCCCGGGGCAGTCGGCATCTCCGAGTACATCATGTACCACGGCTACCTGATGCTTTTGGACGAAGAGTCTTCCTACACCCTTGCGCTGCTGAGCCGGGGGATTTCCTTCTACACCTGCTGCATGATAAGCATCGTCACGGTGCTGCTGGGTTATATACTGCTCCGTATACGGGAAAACAAAGGGAGTACAGATGCTCCCGGGGATGTTTTATGATTGGCTTCTATGATTATACAGTGGTTCTCACCTATCTCTCCATGATTTCCGCCACGACGGGAATCATGCTCTGCCTGAACGACATAGGGCATCCCTATCTGGGGATGTTCTTCCTGATGTTCTGCGGCCTGTGCGATGCGTTCGACGGCAAAGTCGCCCGTACCAAAAAGGACAGGACCGAGCAGATGAAGAAGTTCGGAATCCAGATAGACTCCCTGTCCGACCTGGTGGCGTTCGGGGTGCTGCCCGCCTGCATCGGCATCGCCATGCTGAGGAGCAGCATTGAATTCTCGATTTTCCCGGACTTCAAGTTCCTGCACCTCGCAGACAAGCCCGCCATCACCAAGATTCTGCTGACGGCAACGGCTGTCCTTTATGCGCTCGCCGCGATGATACGGCTTGCCTACTTCAACGTGACGGAGGAGGAGCGGCAGGGAACGGAGGGAGGCTCCCGCAAGGTCTTCACCGGTCTGCCCGTGACAAGTGCAGCTGTCGTATTCCCCGTCATCCTGCTCATCCACATCTTCTGCAAGGCAGACCTGACCCTGCTCTACTTTGTCTTCCTCGCCGTCGTAGGATTCCTCTTTGTCTCACGGATTCAAGTGAAAAAGCCCTCGACACGGGGCATCCTGCTCCTCATCGGCATCGGGGTTGTGGAAGCTGCGGTCCTCGCATACGTCTTCATCGTCATGAGGCGCCAGTAAGGCCGGATGGACGCACTCCCTTTCCTGTACAAAACGATTCCCGGAAGGATTCTTCTCAGACTGCTCACTGCCCCTGCCCTGTCCCGGGCATGCGGTGCGTTTCTGGACTCCCGCCTCTCTGCGTTCCTGATCAAGGGCTTTGCCCGCAAGAACAAGATATGTCTCGATGACTATGAAACCGACGGCATACGGACGTTCAACGAATTCTTCCGGCGGAAGATAAAAGAAGGAAAGCGGACCTTCGACATGAGCCCCTCCGCCTTCTGCGCCCCCTGCGACGGTCTCCTCTCCGTCTGGCACATTGATGCGGACGGAGGCACGGTCATCCCGGTCAAACAGTCCGCATACACGGTCGCCTCCCTGCTCAAGGACAGGGAGCTTGCAGCCCGCTTTCAGGGCGGGACCTGCCTTGTCTTCAGACTCTGTGTGGACAACTACCACCGCTACTGCTACGCGGACGGAGGACGCAAAGGGGATAACGTCTTTATTCCCGGCGTGCTGCACACCGTCCGCCCTGTTGCTCTGGAAACGCTCCCCGTCTTCGCGGAGAACAGCCGCGAATACACCGTCATAGAGAGCTCCGCCTTCGGCCCGCTTGTCCAGATGGAGGTCGGGGCGATGCTCGTCGGCAGGATAGTGAACCTGGAGGGAGAGGGTGTAGCCGTCCGCGGCAGGGAGAAGGGATTCTTTGAGTACGGAGGCTCCACCGTCATCGTGCTCGCAGGTCCGGGGAAGCTCACCGTCCGTGCGGATATAGAGGAAAGGTCTCAGCAGGGAAAGGAGACCCCCGTCCTGATGGGCGAGCGGGTCGGCATGCAGCCCGGAACGGAAAGCTGTCCCGCCGGGCAAACCGTCTGACAAGGAGGAAAAGATGTATATCACTTGGGTTGTCTATGTGCTTTTTATCGCGCTCTGCGTATGGGGCGGCAGGTTTGCAGGCTTCGGAAGAGGCAAGTTCCACGAAGATTCGGCTTCGCTTGACGTGACCAAAGCGCTGCGGGGCATTGCTGCGACGGGAGTCATCCTGCACCACATCTCTCAGGAGGAATCCTTCCAGCAGGCGGGCGTAATCCAGGCTTTCTGCAACGTCGGTTTCCTCTTTGTCGCCGTCTTCTTCTTCTGGTCGGGCTTCGGCCTCATAAAAAGCCTCGCGTCCAAGCCCGGCTACCTGGACGGCTTCATGAGAAAGCGGGTGCTTCGCGTCCTCGTCATTCCCTTTTACGTCAGCGTCATCCTCTACGCCCCGCTCTGCCTGCTGACAGGAGAGATGATGACGGCCTCCCACTGGGTCTGCAACTTCCTCGGGGTCACGATGATGAACGAATACGCCTGGTATCCGATTGTAGCGGCAATCCTCTACACGGCCTTTTACGTCATCTTCAGGAAAGTAAAGGGCGACAGGCCCCGCTTTGTCCTGATGGCGGCCGTCATCCTTGCCCTGGGGCTGATTTTCTGTGTCAACGGGCACTTCGCATGGTGGGCAGGAGAGAAGAACTGGTGGCTCACAAGGCTCGGCTGGGAGAAGGCAAAATGGTGGATGTACATGAAGATTTTCTGGTTCTCGGGCGAATGGTGGGTCAACTCATGCCCCGCCTTCCTTATTGGAATGCTGTTCGCCCGCTATGAAGACAGGATCCGGGCATGGTTCGCACGTTCCTACTGGGGTAAGCTCATCCTGCTTGCCCTGCTGACCGCTGCCCTCACCGGGCTTTCTGCATTCGGACAGTGGAAGTTCGGCTACTGGACGGAATTCAGCGGCAACGGCCCGGGCATCCTGAACAAAATGCTGACCTACCTCCTGCAGATTCCCCAGTCGATGATTGTGGTCATACTGATTTTCGCTGTCATGCTCAAGTACCACGCCTCCAACCCGGTCACCCGTTTCATGGGCAGCATCTCGCTGGAAACCTACATGATGAACCTGATGGCGCTCGCAGCCTTCCGCTTCCTTCTCTATAAGGGATACGGCCCGGACGGCAGCCCCGCCCCTGTTTACTGGGCAGGGAACGGCAACCTGGCCCTTTATGCCGCCGCCGTCATTGCGGCGACCATAGGCCTGGCATCAGTCTACCGGCTGCTCTGCAAGCTCGTCCAGAGGCTGTTTACCGCTTGAACTCGTAACGGGTCACGATGATATTGCCGAAGCCGCGGTCCGTCACAATCTCAAAGTCTCCGTCGGGATTAAAGCGGAACTCCTGATCTTCGTCCATCGCCTTAGAAGCCGTCCAGACAGGGACATCGCGGAATGCGGCAGGCTTGGGGGCGGTAGGCTCCATCCACAGGTCGTGCCTCACGTCCGAATCGATGGGGGCAGAGTCCGCCTTGTCCTTCGCCTGCTTGGGCGCACCGCTCTTGAAGACCCACAGGTCGTTTATGCCCAGAATCTGGATGAACCGTTCCTTCTGAAGTTTGCTCCTCATGTCGTATGCATCGGCATACTTGTCGTAGCCCCTGCTCTGGACGACCCGGTGCATTAAGTTGCCTGACGGCAGCGTAACATCGACTATGCGGGCGGTGACGTTGTTGGCGGCCAGGTACTTCACGTAGCTGTCCGCATTGCCCTGTTTCTTGAACGAGCCCAGGCAGACAAACCAAGTATCCTGCGCGGCGAGGGCGGAACAGGCGGCAATGGCGATTGCGGCGAGCATGGCGACTTTCTTCATGAAAAAACTCCTTACTAACAAAAAAATGCTAATGTTCCGAGCATTTACCTCCGATATTATAGCCCCTCCGGCAGAAAAAGGCAAGGAGTATGTCGCCCCCCCCCAGCACGGGAACGTATAGCCTTGACGCTACGCTGGTGGTTCCCTCAGACATGGCAGCTTCGAGGGGACCCGCGTCGCAAGCCCCGTATGCCCGTTAGTTTGTAGTTGTAGCACACGCATGGAGCCTTTTAAACTGTCAGAGCAACTGATACATGAAAATACAGCCTTGGTCATATTTCGGCTTTACATGCTGATGCACAAATTTTTCATCTTCGGAATTTAATCTGTTAAAACCCATCGTCTTATAATGCTCAATCAGTTTATCTTCGGGCAAAGCATAGATATAAATCGCCTGAATCCCGACAAGGGTCCGAATATACCTCACAAGGGGCAGTATGAACTCTGCAAAAACCGTTGAGCCGAGATTCTTCGCCCTTGGGTGATTCTGCCTGTATGAAGAATTCACGGCAAAATTGGCGAGCTCAACCGCCGATATCGAATAGAAATATCCATTGCCGGCATCAACAGTAAACAAGCCTGTTTTTAAAGAAAAATAGGCAACAATCTCATGAGAAAACTTATCCTTTACAAGATATGTCCTTGCGGAACCGTCTTTTTCATCAGATTCAGCGAGGTCTTTTATGTACCGCTCCAAACCGAATCCTGACGCATTCAGCACAAAAAAGTCCTGAATCAACCGCAGATTGTCGGAAGAGTCAAAGAGATGCTCATAATAGAACAAGTCTGTCTCCAAAGGCAGAAAAATCATTGCTTCTGAACCTTTCCTTCTGTATGCATCATTTCGAGCGCTTTTTTTTCATAATCGGCTGCTATTTTCTGGAGCTTTGAGAAATCAACCCGAGGAGAATTCAGAATCTTCAGGAGTACGTCTTTCCCTTTGCTTGGAGGAATGTCATTTATTGTCTGAAAACGATTAATAGAAGCCATAGAAACCTCCTGACTTCAATATACCATAATAAAACACAGTATGACAAGTAAATGACATAGGTTCCGACAACATCCGGCGGAAATCGCCTCCTGCGTCTCCCGGGCTACGCCCAACGAGCTAGTGCTTGCCTCCGGGTAGTCGGGAACGTATTCCCGCTGGGTGTCCCCATTCGCGGGCCGAGCCAGCATTGCAACCTTGAAACATTGCCAACGAGGGCTGTCTGTCCCACAAAAACCGGTGGGCTGGCAAATGCCCGCTCTGGGGGCCCCGCCCCACTCCATACGTTCCTTCTAATGCGGCAGTTCCGAGATGGCAAATGC
>CADBRC010000154.1 GCA_902796985.1 uncultured Spirochaetaceae bacterium | reverse complement strand
ATAGTAACTTATCAAGTAGCTCCCATCAGCATACATCTTTGTCCTGAGAAAATTCGGACACGCTCTTAAAACGCTATAAGACAGAAAACGCTTTCTATCAATTTCAAGCTGGAAGTTGGACACACCAAAACCATGCTCTTTTCTCCAACTTTTCTCATATACGCGTTCAGTTACAAAGCTTTTTATATTCTCTGGAAACTTATCCATAAAATATGCATCAACTTTTGTTGTGCTTAATGTTGCAGGAGGAATATCCGTCATAACGGAGGAATACCCATTCCTTGAAAAAATCCGAGGCAAAAGAGATGTTGCCTCCTCGAGCTTATCATGCATCGAGACGTCCTTCCTCAGGTTCATCACGGCAGGCACATATTCATAACCACCGTATAAACCTGGAAAACCAGCAAGCGTTCCATAACTGTACGATACTGTATTCGGGTAGAATACAAAGCCTTCATATTGCTCATACAATTTAGGGTCTTCCCTAAAGCACTCCTCCAGATAAGCCCCTGTAGCCTTGTCCAACATAATGCAAAACACGTTCTTACCTGTTCTTGACAGAGTGAAGATCGGTTCCATATTTTCCACAGACGAATTCGCTTCGTTTCGCCGCACGATGGAGAGAGCTATGTCATACCCGCGCTTCGTCCTTCCTGCCTCCACAAGAGCGTGACCCGCCACAGCAATATTGAGGACAATGACTATAAAAAGCAAAATCTTACGAAGTTTTTTTTGCATGGTTACACATACCAGCACCGCAACAAGGGCAAGAACAAGCAGATTCAAAAATTTTACTCCCACCCCCGTACTAAAAACATCATCACGCTCATACACGAGCAAATCCGATAAAATTCCATAGTCCCCGGAGAAAGTATAGAAGTTCAGCAGAGCCGAAACAAACATCAGACCTGAAAGAACCGACATTATCTTTCTTTCTTTCACCTCAGACAGGCTATAAATGAAGAGAGGCCAGAGCAGAATCAGCCCCGCTGCCTTTATGAACGTAGGCCAAAAAAGACGGAAGGGAGAACTGTAGCCCTCGAGGAACGAGAATGCATCCGGATCAGAGCCTAAGACAGAAAGGGGTATCGCACTACCAATAAGAAGAAACAGGCCCAGACAGGAAGTCACGAATATTCGGTCAAATAGCTTAATGTCATGTTCAGCTATTCCCCTGCCCTGCATAAGAACTCTCGCAAGCCAAGCTTTTACCCGTCCGGAGAAGATGCACAGAAGGCAAACGGCAAGAGTGACGGCATACAGCACGAATTTCTTATACAGGTGGGCACGAGGCTTGAAGAACGCCATATACAGGCAGAAAGCCACAAGGGCAAGACAGAAGAGCGTCTTGATCCACGACCGGGGATTCCTGCGCCCCTGTATAAAGTTTTTCGCCAGCGAAAAGAGGTTGTTGAGCGTCCAGTAGAATACAAGGCCGCTCGGAGACCCGTACAGCAGGACAAGGAACACAAGGGCAAGACCGTAGACCTGGACTTTCTCGCGGACAGGCGCGGACCTCGTATATATCGCCCCCGAGACTATATTTATCGCGGTCATCAGGATTGGAAGCAGGTTCAGACGCAGGCTTCCTATGGGCAGCAGTGCATCCGGCTCTTTCAAGTCTCCTATGGGGCCGAGACTGACACCAGCAAGCTCAGGACAATTCGACAGAAAGTGGTAGGCCGCAACAAAGAAGGGCACCTGCACCAAAATGGACAGCGAGCTCCGGAGTGCATAAAGGGGACTGTAATGATTCTGTCTGTAGTACTCAGAGAGCATAAGGAAGCGCTCGTCGCCTTTGAATGCCGCTTTTATATGCGCAATCCCTCTGCTAAGCTTCTTCTGCAGATTCCTCTCTTCCAGCTGTTTCGCATCCGCCGCATTGTAGATGGGAAGAGTCAGGAGATTCACGAGCAGGCTGACAGCCACTATCGCCATCGGTATGGATGCCTGTCCGGAGAAAAAGCTTCGGAAATAGCAGAACGCCGTTTCCAGGATATATTCTATAGGTTCCACGGCAAGGGAATAGAGAAAAGCAACGACTCGAAGCATGACCGACATAATAGCACAATCCCAAGCTCTTTTCAACGGAGCTGGTAAAAGTTCTGTTTTTTTCTAGACAATATCAACAAAAACCGTTATAATAGTTTCATTATGGGCGAATCAGAAACGACAATGGTCATTAATCCTCTTGAGGATATAAAGAAAATCAAGGCTCTTGCCTCGGAACCACGATTGGAAATGCTCAGGCTGACGAGGGAGAAGACCCTGAACATCAACGAAATTGCCGAGGAGCTGAAACTCCCCCAATCCACCGTCGCAACGCACATATCGATTCTGGAAGACGCGGGGCTTATCTTTACCGAGTCCGTGAAGGCCAAGAAGGGCAACCAGAAGCTCTGCCGCCCCTCCTTCCGGGACATCCTGATACAGTTCCCGGAGAAGCAGGACGGGCAGAAGAACTACACGGAGATAGAAATGCCCATCGGCATCTTCACCGACTGCAAGGTGACCGCCCCCTGCGGACTCTGCTCCTCAGAAAAGATAATCGGGCTTCTGGACATCCCGGACTCCTTCCTGAACCCCGACCGCATGAAGGCCGGACTGCTCTGGTGCGGCTCGGGCAGCTTCGAGTACAAGTTCCCGAACAATACGATGTACGACCCCAAGAAGCTTTCCAAGCTTGAGCTGAGCATGGAACTCTCGTCGGAAACCCCGGGAACCAATGCCAACTGGCCGTCGGACATCACCGTCTGGATAAACAAAGTGGAGCTGGGCACATGGATTTCACCCGGCGACTACGGCGACAAGCGGGGCCGCTACACCCCGCTCTGGTGGAAACTGGAAGGCTCTCAATACGGTCTGCTCAAACACTTCGCCGTCACTGCGGAAGGCAGCTTCGTAGACGGGGTAAAGATGTCCGATGTCAAGCTGGATGACCTGAAGATAGGCGAGCACCATTCCATCCGCGTCAAGATCGGCGTGAAGGATGACGCGGAGCATGTCGGAGGCATGAACATCTTCGGCAAGGGCTTCGGCAACTACGACCAGGGAATCATTCTGAGAAGTTACTTCGACCAGAACTGACGGCCTCCCGGCCTATTCCTCCCCCCGCGCGTCCAAGAGGGCAAGCATCCGCTTGAAAGCGGAATCCTCCTTCTTGAGCTCCCGGGAACCGCGCGTGATGTTGCAGAGCGACATCCCGTACTTCTTCGCGATTTCCCGCTGGGTCGTTCCGGCGCGGAGTTCCTTGACCAAATGCCAGCGGTTGGCAAAGTCCTTCAGCTCCGACTTAGTAAAGAGGCATCCAAAGAAGTCATATATCAGCTTCTCGTCGGTGACCTCCGCCAAAAGCGAGCATATCTGCGCTATTGAGTCTACGTTCTTCTCGTTTTCAAGGGTCTCGGTATTCTTGATGCGCATGACTATTTCTTCTCCTCGTGGTACTCTTTCTCCGTGTTGACCTGCCAGACGTTGCTGTGGTCGCCTATACCGCTGATGATGTCCTTGACAGCTTCGAACGACGTACACATGGAGTGGTCTATGTTGTTGTAGCGGTGCTGGCCGTTGCGGCCCACGCAGAAGAGGTTACCGATGCCGTTCAGGTAGGCAACCAGCTCATCCATCCGGGAATAGGTATCAAAGTAGGCGGGATACGCCTTCTTGACCCGCTCCACGTGGAAATCCAGCACGTCATCCGCCTTGTCGATGAGCTTCATCGTAACCATCTCGCCGATTCCCTTACGGGCAACAGCCTCATCGGTCATGGACCACATCGCATCGCCCTCATTGCAGAAGTACTCGAGCCCGACCCAGACCGTATGCTCCAGGTCTTTGACCAGGTAGGGAGACCAGTTGTTGTAAATCTGGAAGCGGCCCATATCCACGCTCCTGTCATGCACGTAAACCCAGTCGTCGGGAACAATGTCAGAAACAGTCTTGAGCCTGGTCTTGTTCTTCAGGTTCAGGCGAGGCACCAGCACGCCAACAGTCATGTAGTCGCGGTATGGCAGGCCGCGGGCGATGCCGGCGATATCTTCCGGGACATCGTTCATGCCGCCGACGAGATCCTTCACCGGCATGGAGGAAATGATGAAGTCGCCGGTCATCTCATGCTCACACCCGTCCTTGACGTAGGTCAAACCGGTCATGCGGTCCCCGTCCTTGTGCAGGGAAACGACCCTGGCCCCCATGATTATCGTGCCGCCAAGCTTCTCTATCTCTGAAGCAGTCACTTCCCAGAGCTGACCCGGTCCGAGCTTGGGGTAGCTGAACTCTTCTATAAGGGAAGTTTCCACCTTGCGCTTCTTGCCCGAGAAAATCTTGGAAATGGCGTTGGCAAGGACGGCCATAATCGAAAGGCCCTTGACCCGCTGTGCCCCCCAGGACGGGTCTATCTGCGAGGGGTGGCGGCCCCAGAGGTTCTCCGTATAACGCTCAAAGAACATCGAATAGAGCTTGCGTCCGAAGCGGTTTATATAGAAGTCTTCGAGGGAATTTTCCTTTCTTTTAAAGAGGCAGGACTTGATGTAGCTGAATCCGACGACAATCGTCGTTCCAAGCCCCATGTTGACGAAGGTCTCCGGCTTGAGCGAGATAGGATAATCGAAGAACTTCTGGTTGAAAAATATGCGTGACACCCTGTTCCGGCGCAACATCACGCGGTCCCCCTTCTCCGGATCGGGGCCGCCAGCCTTGAGCGTCACGCTCCGGCCCAGCACTATGTCGTCCTTTGACGGCGCCCCCTGCTGGGGAAGCATCTTCTCCCACCACTCGTTCACCTCAGGCACCTTGGAGAAGAAGCGGTGACCGCCCATATCCATCCTGTTACCCTTATATTCCACCGTGCGGGAGATGCCCCCCAGCTGATTTGTCTCCTCAAAGATTGTGACCCTGAAATCCTTTCCTTTCGTAAGCAGCTCGTATGCCGCTGTAAGTCCGGCGGGTCCTGCCCCTATAACCAAAACATCTTTCATAGAAACAAGATTAACACAAAGAAGTATGGTTTGCAAGTTATGCCAACTTCAATATTGCATTTTTTAAGAATTCGTTGTATCCTATACTATAACTGGCACATTTTCAGGGGTTTTATATGAGCAAGATGAAATACGATTTCACGGTGGAGAATCTGGGAGAGTGCAAAATCCACTCCCCGATTGAACTTTCGCTGGATCACGGTACTTTCCGCGCCGCCTACGTCAAAGACACATCATCCGTCCGCTACCATGTCAACGTCTTCGCAGACGATGAGGCTGTCCCGGACGACAAGTCCAACCTTATGGAGAAGGCGGGCCCCCGCGAGTACATCTACTTCAACCCGCAGCACGTCACGGCAGGAATCTGCACCTGCGGCGGTCTCTGCCCCGGACTCAACGACGTCATCCGCGCCATCGTCCGTTGCCTCTGGAACCGCTATGGAGTCAGGAGAATCAAGGGAATTAAATTCGGCTACAAGGGCCTTGCCCATGACACGACCTTCCGCGCCATAGACCTGAACCCGGACATCGTGGACTCCATCCACCGCATCGGAGGAACCTTCCTCGGCACCTCACGCGGAGGCGGTGACAAGGTCAAGGAAATCGTCGATTCCATCGAGCAGCTGGGAATCAACCAGATGTACATCATCGGCGGTGACGGAACCCAGCGCGGAGCCCTGGACATAGCGAACGAAATTGGGGCAAGGGGTCTCAAGGTCGCGGTCATCGGAATTCCCAAGACCGTCGATAACGACCTCCAGTTCATCGACCGCTCGTTCGGATTCGAGACCGCCGTCCAGCGGGCGACACAGGCCGTCAATGCCGTGCACATGGAGGCTCACTCACAGATAAACGGCATCGGAATAGTCAAGCTGATGGGACGCGAGTCCGGTTTCATCGCGACGGCGACCGCCCTTGCCAGCCACGAGGCTAATTTCTGCCTTATCCCGGAGGTTCCCTTCGACATGGACGGACCCAACGGTCTCCTTACCCACTTGGAGAAAAGGCTGGAAAGCCGCCACCATGCGGTCATCATCGTTGCAGAAGGCGCAGGACAGGAACTTCTCACTTCCACCAACCAGACCGATGCGTCCGGCAACAAGAAGCTCGCAGACATAGGCATCTATGTCCGTGACAAGATTACCGAGCACTTCGCGAACAAGAAGATTCACATCAACGTCAAGTACATCGACCCCAGCTATGAAGTCAGGGCAGCTGTCACAACCGCAAATGACTCCCTCTACTGCGAGAGGCTTGGCAACAATGCCGTCCATGCCGCAATGGCGGGCAAGACAAAGATTGTCATCGGACTTGTCCACGACAAGTATGTCCACATCCCGATTTCCATGGCAACGCTCAAGCGCAACATTGTCGATCCCGAGAGCTCCCTGTGGAGGGACTGCCTGGACGCGACCTTGCAGCCGGTCTACATGGTCAACAACATGGCAACCGTCATCGAGAAGCTCAGTTCCGCGCAGGAGGAGGCCGACAAAAAGGCCCTCGTCCGCCTGGAGAAAGTCACCCAGATGACACGGAACTCATAGGTTCGCGAGATGGTAACGAACGTCATGATAGTCGGCGTGGGGGGACAGGGTTCCCTCCTCGCCAGCAAACTTCTGGGCCAAGTCGTCCTGAAAAAAGGGTTCGACGTGAAGGTCAGCGAGGTTCACGGTATGAGCCAGCGCGGCGGAAGCGTCGTCACTTATGTGCGGTGGGGAGATACAGTCTCCTCCCCCATAATCGACAAGGGAGAAGCGGATTACATCATCTCCTTCGAGCTGCTGGAAGCAGCCCGTTACATCGGCTACCTCAAAAAAGGAGGAACGGTCATAGTCAACAGCCAGCGGCTGGATCCCATGCCCGTCCTGACCGGGGCAGCCGAGTATCCCGAAGGCCTTGAGGAAAAGATGCGGAATGCAGGAGCGAACGTCGATGAGATGGACGCCCTTGCCGTCGCGATGCAGGCAGGATCGGCAAAATCCGCCAACATTGCCCTGATGGGACGCTTTTCCAAGTACTACAAGGATATATCGGAAGAAGAGTGGCTTTCTGCCCTCGCCGACTGTGTCAAGCCCCAGTTCCTGGAGCTCAACAAGAAGGCCTTCGCCCTGGGAAGAAACAACTGATCCTATCACCGACAAAATGAAAAAGCCTCCCAACCGGGAGGCTTTTTCATGCAGCAACGGATATCATGTCTCGAAGCTGTCTATCTGCGTACCGATGCGGTAGATGGAGCCGGAAACCGAGGTCGCTATGTTCAGAAGATCCTCATCCGAAGTCTCAAGCTGTTTGACGTAGCCCTCCATCTGGGTGATATGAGTCTGCACGGACTCGGAGGACTGCTTCAGGCTCGTAACATCACTGATGATGTCCTTTCTGGCCCCGTCCACGTCTTCAGACGCATTCTTGACCTGGCTCGTCGCCTCGTTCATCGCGCTCAAGGCCTGGCCTATCTGCTTGGAACCGGCAGCCTGCTCGTCCATCGCATACTTAATCTCACGCACCATGTCGCCCGTCGCGCTGATTTTATCCATGACGGCCATGAAGGACTTGTCGGCCATGTCGGACGAGGCAACGACAGATGAAATGGATGAGAGGATGCCCTTGAGCTGCTGGCCGATTTTCTTGGACTGTGCCGAGGAGTTCTCGGAAAGCTTCCTGATTTCGTCCGCAACGACCGCGAAGCCCTGCCCCGCCTCGCCCGCATGGGCCGCCTCAATCGCAGCATTCATTGCAAGGAGGTTGGTCTGGTTTGCGATCGAGGAGATGACCGTGTTCGCCTCATTGAGCATCTTGGACTGCTCCTCAATCTGCTGAATCTGAACGTTGACCTTGCGCTGCTGCTCGATTCCGCTGTCAACCCCGCCACGAAGGTTGCCGAACTCGCTCGCCATGTGCTGGATGGAGTTGCTGACCGACTGGATACTGCTTATCATCTCAGTAACTGCGCTGGAAGCCTGTTCCACGCTCTCGTCCTGGTTCCGCAGAAGATCGCGGAGACCGTTCACGGCATCGGAGATGCGGTCCACGGCCGAGACGGTGCTTCCGACCTTCGAATGCTGGATACCGACCTCATCCCCCACCCGCTTGATGCCGGAGAGCATGTCGGAAAGGGAATCGGCGTTCTTCTGGACCAGGTTGCTCAGCTGGTCACCGTAGCCGCGCAAATCGTTCTTGGATTTCTTAAGGTCAGTAATGATTTCCTGCAGTTTGGCGACGAAGGCATTGAAACCGCCGACAACCAGCCCAAGCTCATCCTGCGCGCCGGAACTGTCCAAGCGGCGGGTCAGGTCGGCATGCCCCTTGGAAATCTCGTTCATGGAACCGCCGACCACCTGGAGGGGCTTTATGGCAGACTTGACAACGAGGATGCCGATTACGACGGCCACAATCAGGGATGCGATGCAGATGGCTATCATCGCCATAAGCAGCTCACTGACCCCGCCATAGAAGTCGCTGTAGGGAGCGACACAGACGACGGTCCAGGAACAGTCATTGACCGGCTGGTAGGCGACGGACATCTTCTTGCCCAGGTTCTCATCGTAATAAACGGCGGTACCCGTCTGTCCGCCCAATATGTCGGAAACAATCGGGCTGAAGCCCTTGGAAGCCTCATCAGCAAGCTTAACCGCAGACTTGACCTTCTCTATGTCCTCGCTGGCGATTATGGCCCCGGTCTTCCTGTCCACGACATAAGGATGGGATTTCTCTCCGACCAGGATCCCCTGAACGGTGCGGCAGAGGGCCTCACTGTCTACGACGGAAGCGATGACTCCCATAATGCTGCCTGACTCACTCAAAATCGGCATGCCGTAATAGGTACAGACATGGCCGTTGACCTTGCTGTAGCCCGGTTCCTGGATATAATACTTTCCCTTTAAAGCGTTAGAGATGTAAGCGCGCTCGTGCAGGTCGCTCCACTTGCCTGTGGTCGCGTAACCGATTCCCTCGGCATTGTAGATTCCCATGCCCAGATAGCCGGATTCCCCCTTGACGGCTGAGTTCACCAGCTCCCACTTGTCGTGCAGGTCCACATCAGGGTCCCGTATAACCGAGAGCTTAGACATGGCGGTCAGCATCTTGACCTCACGGTCGTTTATGTTGAATATGTCCGACGCGGTCGCATGCGCCAAGTCTTTGTTACCTGTCTCAACCGCCTCCGTAAGCTCGCTGCTCGCCTTCCTGTAGGAGAAGAAAACGACCACAAGGCAGGTAAGCACAATCATCAGAGACTGGGCTGCTGTTATCTTTGTCTTTATTCCAAGAACCACGGCTGGGGACCTCCTCTATTTGCCACTATTCAGCTTCTTCTTTATCGGCTGCTTAGCTCCATTTTTTTACACAGAGGCAAAGGCCCTGTCCATCTCACTCCTCCGCCCGGCCGTAAGTATACTGTATATCTTCTTGTTCAAGAGCTCCTTCTGGGCCGTCTCCAGCTCAGGCGATCCGTCTTCCTTGACGAACATGAAAATACCGCAGTTCACGCCCGACCTGCTGTGCTTCATAATCAGCACCGCATCGCTCGTGATAGTCAGCCCGTTGAAGTTCACCGTAAGGCCGTTGAAACGGTCATACACCGTCATCGGGAATGACGTATGACTCATATCCGTGGGACATAAGCCTTTCCAGACAAAATCGGTCACCAAGGACCTGTCCGGGGCTATAAAAAAGGTTTTCCTGCCTACAATCGCAACATCTTCCATCATTCTTCTATTATAACCCCAATTCCCGAAAAATCAAATTTGATTCACGAAGGCATGACCCAGAACGCCCCAGTCACGAAAGCTCAGACAAGTCCACGTCACTAGCGGTACTTCCGGGCCAGAACCAGCCGTCCGACAAGGAGGCACCACAGGGGACGAATCCGGGCAAAAAGGAACGAGGACAGTTTCTCGGAACTGGAGGAACAGGGAGAGCTCAGGCAGTCACCGCAGTAGCTGGCGAAAGCTTCTTCTATGAGGGAAAGAAAGCGTTTTCTCTTATCCTCGTCATCCTCAAAGCGGTCTATACGATAATAAATGCTTTGCAGGTAAACCAAGTGCTGGCCTATGTAGAGGTCATAGAGGCGGCTGAATCCACGCTCCTTGTAGAAGTCCAGGACGACATTGCCCGCCCCTATGCAGCCGTAGAGGTAGGGGGTCGGCTTGTTCCGGCGGGAAAGCCCCCCGCCCCTGTGCAGGTAGCCGGTAAACTGATGCAGTACAACCCGAGCAGCAAGAGGGTAACACAGGGGGACAAAAAGGTTATCCTCGAAATACGACCAGGGCAGGCTTTCCTTATACTGCAACGTTATTGCAAGGGTCTGCTCAACAATGTTCCTCGTATAGACCTTGCCCCAGGGACCGCCTATATCCCCGTACCTGCATGTGCCGGATTTCAGAAGCTCATAAGCCGAAAGCCCGCTCATCGGCTCGCTTTGCACCGGGCCAGCAGGAGCAGCATCTATCTCCGACCTCTTCCGTTCGACCGCATCCCCGTCCAGCACTTCCGCCGCAATGACGGACATATCAGCATCCCCCATATCAGCCATCATAATCTCGTAGGCCCTTCTGGCAAGAATGTCGTCATTGTCAATGAAGCTGATGTATTCTCCTTTTGACAGCAGGAAACCATCATAGCGGGTACCGGAGATGCCCTTGTTTTCCTCGTGGCGGATGAAGCGCACGCGGGGATCCTGGGCGGCGAAGGACTCGCACACGGATGCGCTGGAATCAGTGGAACAGTCATCAACAAGGATAAGCTCGAAGTCCCGGTAGGTCTGAGACAGTACCGACGCGATGCAGGCAGACAAATAGCTCTCGCTGTTGTAAACAGGTATTATTATACTCAGCATAGCTGGCTAAAGAATACAGCTTGTGCTATACTTTTTCAATATGAAAAAGACTGGCTTGCAACGGCATATCAGGACACTCATCTATCTTGCCCCCGACAAAACGCCCGGATGGAAAAGGACGGCAGAATCCCTCCTCCGCCTGCAGCGGGGACTTACGGGGGAACGGGAGCTGGCTGGAAGGCAATATATGGAAGAAAAAGGCCTGCTCTCGGCCTACCTCCTCTATTACTGGCCGGTTTCCTACCAGCAGCTTTCGCACATCTTCCGGACACTCAGCAATCCAGCCTCGAACAGCTTCATAAAAGCCATCACTGACCGGAAAGACACGGTCTCCGTACTGGACATAGGATGTGGCCCGGGCCCGGCAGCAGCGGCAGCATGCGATTTCCTAACAGATACGCTCGGACTGACAGAGGATT
>CADBRC010000153.1 GCA_902796985.1 uncultured Spirochaetaceae bacterium | reverse complement strand
TACTGTTTGAAAACCCTCTCCAGCTCTGTCCGGTCGGTGATGTCCGCTTTTTCGAAGAAGTAGCGGCTGCCCCCGTATTTCTCCTGGACTTCTGTCAGGTTCTCGTTGTTGCCTGCGTAAGTCAAGCTGTCCAGATTGATGACCTTGCCGGAGAAAGCTGCGTCAGCGAACGCAGACGAGCCTGATGCGCTCATGCCGAAGAGGTAGCGGATGAAGTTACTGCCGATGAAGCCTGATCCGCCTGTCACCAGTATGTTCCGAAGCGTACGTTTTGCCACTTGTATTCTCCTATATTGCCTGGAAGCGATCGGATTTGATGAATTTTTCGAGTGCACTTTCCCAGGACGGAAGTTTGACGTGCAGGGCGGACTGGATCTTCGTCTTGTCCAGAACTGACCATGCCGGCCTTTTGGCCCTCTGCGGGAACTCCTCGCTCTTGCAGGCTGAAATCTCGCAGTTGCCCGTTATGCGTCCGTGCTTTTTGCCGTACTCGTATATCTTCTGGGCGAACTCAAACCAGCTCGCCTCGCCTGCGTCCGTGCAGTTGTAAATGCCGTATGGAATGGCCGCATTCTTGCCAAACAGGGTGTGGGCATTGTCGGATGAGGAGATTATCTTGATGATAACGTCCACGAGGGTACTTGCGGACGTTGGCGTTCCCCGCTGGTCACCGACGACCTTCAGTTCCTGCTGTCCGTTCATCAGGCTGGTCATCCTGTAAACGAAATTGGCCCCGGAAAATCCGTAGAGCCATGCTGTCCGCAGGATGTAGTACTGGGTCATCTCCTTCTGTATCGCATCCTCGCCCTCCGCCTTACTCCGGGCATAGACGCTCTGGGGGCTTTTCTTCGCATCATCTTCGTAGGGAATTTTCTGGGCCGGCTCTCCGCCGAAAACGTAGTCAGTTGAGATGTGTATGAGCTTGGCCCCGATGTGGCGGGCAGTCCGCGCAATGTTGAGCGGTCCTGCTGCATTAATCCTGTGGGCAAGTTCCGGCTCGTCCTCTGCCTTGTCTACTGCGGTGTAGCCCGCACAGTTAATTACCCATGTTATTTTGGAGGGCTGCTTGCCCTTACTTGCGGCGTTTCCCGTCCGCCCCGCGCTGATGTCGTGGGAGGCGGCGAATGTCTCCAGGGCCTCGGAACTCCCTATATCCACGTCGGAGTTCGTCCCGACCCACTGCATCTTGTTCTGATCGAATGCCCGGGCAAGCTCTTGTCCCAGCATCCCCTTGCTGCCGATAAGCCAAATCATCTGTATCCCCTCCCGCTGTTTTCTATTCGCCTATCCAGACCGCGTTCTGGTCAAAATACCGCCCTGCGGGGTCAAAGACCGGATGCTTCCCGTCTTTCCCGGAAAGCAGGGGCTGAGTGCCGTCCAGGTACTTATCCCAGTCAATTCCGATGGCAGGATCGTTCCACATGAGGCCGCCTTCGTCTTCGGGATGGTAGAAATCCGTGCACTTGTAGGTGAACACCGCCGTGTCCGTCATAACGCAGAAGCCGTGGGCGAACCCTGCCGGTATGTAGAAGGCATTGTGTCTGTCCGCGTCAAGGACTACCCCGTAGTGTTTGCCAAAAGTGAGGGAGCCGGATCGCAGGTCCACCGCAACGTCATAGACCTTGCCGGAGACGACGCTGACGAGCTTGCCCTGAGGATGGCGTTTCTGGAAGTGCAGGCCGCGCAAGACTCCCTTGGAACTGGAAGACATATTGTCCTGCACGAACTCTGCCTGCAGTCCCGCCTTCTCGAAGTCCCGCTTGCTGTAGCTCTCCAAAAAGAACCCCCGCTGATCCCCGAAGACCTTGGGGAGGACCTCGTACAGCCCCTCTATGTCTGTCTTAATGAATTCAAATGCCATCGCTAGTTCCTTGTCTGCGCTATATAGCGGAGGTAGTCTCCGTAGCTGGTTTTGTAACCGTCCGCCATCCTGCATAAATCGTCTTTCGTAATCCAGCCGTTGGAGAAAGCTATCTCCTCGATGCAGGAAACATACATCCCCTGCCGCTTCTGTATCGTTGCGATGAAGTTGGAGGCCTCCAGCAGGCCTTCGTAGGTGCCTGTGTCCAGCCAGGCCATGCCCCGCCCAAGCAGCTCCACGGCGAGCTTTCCATCCGCAAGGTAGCTGTTGTTCAGGTCGGTTATCTCTATCTCGCCGCGGGCGGAGGGCTGTATCTCCTTCGCCTTGGCGACCACAGAGCCGTCATAGAAGTAAAGGCCGGGGACGGCGTAGTTGGACTTGGGTTTGGCGGGCTTCTCCTCAATGCTGAGGCAGTTGCCGTTCTCGTCGAACTCTGCCTGCAG
>CADBRC010000152.1 GCA_902796985.1 uncultured Spirochaetaceae bacterium | reverse complement strand
CATGGCCATCTCCGGCCAGTTCGTGTGGCAGACCAGCCCAAGCTCCGCGTCACCTGCACCAGCCGCGTCTAAAAGCCAGTCGCCTATCATAAAGGCAAACATCGAGACCGCCCCCATGACAAAGCAGCGGAAAGGCTTTGAATCCGAATCCTTCATTTTGTTTCCCCCGATACAGCAGGTATGGCAGGTGGCGGATTTCACGGTGCGCATATAGAGGGCTGTCACCCCCTGGTGCATCCGCTACGTTCCACCGCCCTTCAATCTTTCATCGTTTATTTTATCACGGAAGCCGCCCAGCTCTTGCACTGCTCAAGCTCGGCATCGCCCGGTGTCAGGTGCACCATCAGCGGCTCGCCCGCGACGGCAGCCCCGACACTGTCCAGCCGGTCCTTCCAGTCGCGGAGCCACTGGCCGTCGCCCCAGTCGTAGGAGCCGAAGATGCCGACTTTCTTTCCACTCAGGTCAGACTCCAGGCCGGTATAGAACTCTTCCATCGTGTCTTCAAGTACCTCGTCGCCCATCGCGGGGCTGCCCAGAAGAATGACGTCGCAGGATGCCACGGCGGCCTTGTCGGCGGAATCCGCCGTTCCAAAAACGACCTCTGCTCCGGCAGCCTTCACCGCCTCGCAAATCGCGTTCGCCATCGCCTCCGTGTTACCGGTCGTGCTTGCGTAAACAACAGCAACTTTCATTATAGAACCTCTCTTTTCTTTAAGCCGCTTCTACGGCCTTTTTGTATTCTTCAATGATTCTGGGAAGGGGATATCCTTCGTCAAACCATTTCCTGCACAAACAACTGCATTCCCTGAACCTGCAATGGCTGCACCTGGCTGCCTCCATATCAGAATAGGACTTCCAGCATCCACAGTATTTGCAGTTCCGTCCGCCGCACCGCTCGAATTCCATTACGTCTACGACAGGATAGCCCAGTAGGATTCCGACTTCGTGGGGAAAGCATGAGGCGTCCCGCAGCCGTCCAAGGAGGCGGACAACGGTTTTCCGCGCAGTCTGGCAGTCGGCATAGCCTTTGCCGTCCAGATATGCGCGTACGACGGAGTCTGCAAGAAGCTTCCTGAGCCAGTGCAGGTTGTAGACGAGGATCAGGAAGATCTTCCTGCCTGACCGGACGGCATCGGCGGAAATCCCCCGTTCTGCAAGGGCTTTCTTCCACCGCATGAAGTCCGGGACGGAAAAGCTGTCTTTCCGCACTGAGAACAGGTTTGCGGGCTTTATGCCGCAGATTGTCGGGGCTGCAAAATGAATTACCGTCTGATCAAAGCTCATGGGGTATGCCTCTTCGTCTTTTGTGTTAGTTTTAACTAACTACAGATAGAAGATACCCCGTTATGAAAAGTTTGTCAATACTAACCAATGTTTTTTTCGTGTACGTATACCGGCAAATTCATAATCCTCTCCTTGGACGCCGGCTAGCGGCGTTCTTTCTTTTTTGCCTGTTTCAAAAAGTATTTTTCCCTATCTCCAAGCTTCTTCTGTTTACGGCCCTGCTTCTTTCGTTCTTCGGCATATTCTTTTTGCGCACGAGAGAATGCCTCCAGAGACTTTGGAATGCCGCCGCCGTTTCTTTCAGCCTTTGCAAGTTTCTTGAACCTGAGTTTTGTCCTTCCTTCCACCGGCAGGAGTGGAACATCCGCAAAACCATGCATCATCCAGTGCAAGATTTCAGGATCTGAAGGTTCTGCCCCAAAGACAAAACGCCCGGCATAGTTCTTTCCGTCCCGGCATTGTTCGATTAAAGCGCACCAGAACTGGCCGTCAAAATAGATTGTTGTAACCGTAAAGTTGTTTTCTGCTATTTTCATACATCTTCCATACGCCTAGTTTCGTAAGCAACCGTACACACATTAGATTCCGCACGAACTTACGCAGTCTCGAAAAGAGGAAAGATAGTGGTTGAAGTCAGAAAAACATGCGCCACATCACCGGCCCCTTCTGACTTCGGAAAGTAAGACCCGGTCAGTCCTGACAGGACAGGCCGAACCTCTCGAAAGATGTATATAAGCTTTTAACCAAATCAGTTTAGCAAAAAAGAACAAACAGTTCAAGATGCTCAGGAAAGCACAGCTGCAAACCATCATGGAGCGGAAGTATGGAAAATCCGCTGTTACAAGGAGCGCGTCATGACAGGAGCTGCTAAAGGTTTTCCTCCAGAATCCTCAGTCCCTCTTCCAAATCAAACCCGAGGATTTCCTGGATCTTTTGAAAATCATACTTCGTATGCAGCTTGTCAAGAACGGCTGCCAATTCCTTTTTGCCATGCTTCCGAATGAATAAGGACATCGCTTTCACTGCGTTTCCATCGTTGCCAGTTGCATAGAAACCCGTCCGGCAATGAACGATATCATCGCACTCATAGCAGCCGTCCAATCCTTTTTTCTTGCAGCAGGCGGCATTGGGGCATATCCTGTCAGAACAGCAGGTCGCATAGGAACAGGTATTATACGGCGTCCTGCAGCCCCCGCACCAATCCTTCAGAAAGCAATGGTCGCAGGAAAGGCCGCAGTGCGCTACAGGGTCCACGCCTTTCCGTGCCTTCCGGCACAGTTCATTCTTGATCCGGCACATCGCTTCGACATGCATGATCCAGTGGCGGGAAAAAGGCATCTGGACCAAACCTCTGACATCTTTTCCGCACCAATAGTCGATCAGCCAGACGGCGGATTCGTCAGGGCTGACACAGTTGCTTGCGGCAAGGTTGTCTTTATCTTCTGGGGAAAACTTCTTTTTTAAGTCAGAAAACTGCAGGTGCTTCAAAAGCTTATTTGTGGAATCCCTCACTGCCGTGCAGTATTCGTAAACGGCATTGACATCCAGCTCCTTTGAAAACGCAATCATCACCTCGCCGTCAAGCTCATTGCCTGTTGTAACAATCGGGCTCTTTGTTTTCGTCTGCCAGCCGTTTTCCAGAAAAACCTGCTTGTCCTTCAGAATCAGCGTGTGCGCCACAATGTCCTCGATGCGGAAAACATGCCAGAGCGACCATGCAAGCGTCGCATGGTGGTTTCCGTCGCCCGGTCCAAACGGCATCTGGTAAAAGGCATCGGCCGGAAACGT
>CADBRC010000151.1 GCA_902796985.1 uncultured Spirochaetaceae bacterium | reverse complement strand
GAACCTGTTGTACAGGCACTCGGTCTTGAGCACCCCGTTGAACGGCTCCATCGGCGCGTTGTCCCAGCACTGCCCCCGTGCGGAGCAAGAGACACGGGAGGGCTTACACCTTGAAGAGGTCTATCTGGCTGCCTATCTTGCCGATGGAATCCTTCACCTGATCCGCGATGTCGCTCAGGGCTGCGCCGGTGTCGTTTATCTTCCGTGCGCCCGTGCTCATCTCGTCCATGCTGTTCTTCATAGCCTCCGTCGCTTCCTGCAGAAGCCGTATCTCGTCAAGAATCGCCTGGTTCCCCGCCGACATCTCCGCAGAGGCACTGCGGACCTCGATGGTGCTGTCGTTCATCGAATGAAGCGCATCGCTTATCTGGCGGGAACCGGTGTTCTGCTCCTCCATCGCGGCCTTTATCTGCATGACCAGCTGGTCGGTGTCCTGAATCTTGTGTGATACGGAGTCGAACGCCTTGCTGGAATGGCTGGAGGCGGCGACCACATCCTGTATGGATTCCTTGATGTTGTTCAGCTGGGTTCCGATTGTCTTGGACTGGGCGGTAGAAGTCTCGGAGAGCTTGCGGATTTCGTCGGCGACGACGGAGAATCCCTTTCCAGCCTCACCCGCGTGGGCGGCCTCAATTGCGGCGTTCATGGCGAGCAGGTTGGTCTGGCTCGCAATGCTGGAGATGGCCTGGTTGGCTTCCTGCAGCATCTTGGACTGCTCCTCAATCTGCTGGATCCGCCTGTTCACGTCCTCCTGCTGGGTAAAGCCCGTCTGCGCGTCCTCACGGAGGGAGTCGAACGATTCGGCCATCTTGTCCACCGAGTGGTTGACCGACAGGATGTTGCCTATCATTTCCTCGACGGCAGCGGAGGCTTCGGACACCCCGGCGGATTGCGTCTCTATCATCCGCTCCAGAGAGCTGATGTTGCTGGCTATCTGGTTGACGGCTCCGGCGGTTTCCTCAACGCTCGCACTCTGGTTGACTATCTGCCGGTGGACGCTCTCAATGTTCGCGATAATCTGCGTAATGGCGGCAGCCGTATCCTGCGCGGTCGCCCCCATGTCTTCGCCCGCGAGGTTCAGCGCCCCCTTCGTGGCCTGAAGGTTCCTGACAATGCCCTGCAGCTTCTCCACAAAGCCGTTGAAGCCCTTGACCACATCGCCCACCTCGTCGTTCGTCGCATCCGGGATGCGCTGGGTCAGGTCCGCATTGCCGCTCGCAATCGTCGTGATGGACTCCTTGACGGTCTTGAGGGGCTTGAACAGCATGGTGACGAGCAGGCCGACGACCACGGAGGCAATCAGCGCGATGACTATCGTCAGGATGATGATGACCTGCTTCATTGCAGAATGCCCTGCGAAGTAATAGTCGTGCGGCGCGACCGAGAAAACCGTCCAGTTGCTCCCGGGAACTTTCTTGTAGGATGCTATCAGGTGCGCCTTGAGGTTCGGGTCAACGAAGTCCTCTATCCCTTCCTTTCCCTCAAAGATGTGGTTCAGCACGAGGCCCAGGCCCGACCTGTCGTCCAGCTCGCCGTTCCCGGACTCGTCCGCGCCTTCGTTCGCGTTGGCGACGGTGGTGCGCTCCTTGTGGTTTATGACGGAGGGGTGCATGCCCCCGCCCAGGTCTATGTCCTTGATGACGTCCAGGAGGGCGTTCTCCTTGACGAGCATGACGATCGCGCCCATCGGCTGGCCGTTCCTGCCGCGGACGGGGACGCTGTAGCTCTGCAGGATGCCGTTGACGGCGGGGCTGAACAGGGGGTCGGAGACGTATTCCCTGCCGGCCATCGGCTCGGTGAAGTAGGCCCTCTCCTTCATGTTCAGGAGGCGGCCGTCGGCGGTGATGCAGTTGCCCTCGCGGTCATAGAAGGCTACGTTCTCATACCTGCCCCCCAGGGCGGAGACTATCCCCGTGAACAGGCGGCTCTTCTCCGCCAGGGGAATGTTCTCGTCCTTGACCGCGTCCAGCTCCGCGAGGAAGCGGATGGAGGTCAGGTGCTTCTCGTTCAGGTCCCTGACCTGGCTCACGACGCCGTCGGTCAAGGCCGTAAGCTGGGCGTTGACGCTCTTGGTCAGGCTGTTTGCTGAAATTTTATAGGCCAGGGTACCGATTGTGACGGTCGCAATAAGAACGACGGCGAGTACCATGACAAGCAGCTTGGCCGTCAGGGAAACCCGCGCGGAAGATTTAGAACTCATTATATCACCTTCTGAATATATTGGGGAAACTTGGGAAATGAGGCTTCCCGGGGTTTCCTGCCTGATTATGATAATTATATCACCCTAACTGGAAAAATGCAAACACAGCCGGGCCAGGCCCGGGTGTCTGGCCGGAGCTCAGACCTTGAAGAGGTCTATCTGGCTGCCGATCTTGTCAATCGCGTCCTTCATCTTGCCGGAGATGTCGCCCAGGACGCTGCCGGTCTCGTTGATTCTCTGAGTTCCGGCGGACATCTGGTCCATGCTCCGCTTCATGCTCCCCGTCAGCTCCTGCAGGTTCGCCATCTCGGCCTTGATTTTCTCGCTCCGGGCAGACATCTCCTTGGAGGCATTGTGGACCTCGCCGGTGCTCTCGTTCATGTTCTTGAGCGCGCCGCCTATCTGCTTGCTGCCCTCGTTCTGCTCTTTCATCGCAGACTTAATCTGGATGACCAGCTCGTCGGTCTCCTTTATCTTGCTGGACACGGAAGCGAACGCATCGCTCGACTCCTGGGACGCGGCAACGACCTCGGTAATGGAATCCTTTATCTTCTTCAGCTGCTCGCCGATTGTCTTGGACTGGCCGGAGGAAGTCTCGGAGAGCTTTCGGATCTCGTCTGCAACGACGGAGAAGCCCTTCCCCGCCTCGCCCGCATGGGCAGCTTCAATGGCGGCGTTCATGGCGAGCAGGTTGGTCTGGCTTGCGATGCTGGAGATGGCCTGGTTTGCCTCCTGCAGCATCTTGGACTGGGCTTCAATCTGCTTCACCTTCTCGTTGACGAGCTGCTGCTTGTCAAATCCGGACTGCGCATCCGTGGAGAGAACCTGGAAGGAGGCCGCCATCTTGTCTACAGACTGGTTGACGGATGAAATGTTGCCAATCATCTCCTCGACGGCGGCGGAGGACTCGGACACACTCGAGGACTGGCTGTCTATGAGCCGTTCCATGCCCTGTATGTTGTGGGAAATGTCGTCCACTGCACTCGCGGTCTGGCTGACGCTGCCTCCCTGGCTCGTTATCTGGCCGGAGATGTCCTGTATGTTCGCGATAATCTGCGAGATGGAGCTTGCCGTCTCTTCTGCACTCCGGGACATCTCGTCGCCCGCCTCGGTCAGCCTCGTCTTGGAGCCCTGCACGTCCTTCATGATCTGCTGGAGCTTGTCCAGGAAGAGGTCGAAGTGGATGATGAGGTCGCCTATCTCGTCGCGGGTAAAAAGCTTGCAGCGCTTGGTCAGGTCTGCCTCGCCGGTCTCCAGTTCCTTGAGGAAGTTCGTCACGTTGTAAATGCGCCACATGAGCCAGTGGATGAAGCTGTAGCTTATGATTAACAGCACCGCAACCAGCACCGCTATAATCGGAATCACGATGGCAAGGGTCGCTTTCTTTACGTTCTCGACGACCTCGACACCCTTCGCAATGAAGAGCATGCCCGCGATGCTCCCGTCGTCGTTAACGAGGGGCTGGTAAGTCGAGTAGTACTCCTTGCCCTTTATCGTATTCGTACCCTCGAAGGTCTCTCCCTTGCCCAGCACCTGGTTGACGATGGTCTTGTTGTCCAGCGTGGTGCCGATGACGCCCTCCAGCGTAGAGTCTACCCGCGTGATGTCCTTGAACACCGTACACTCGACGTTGTAACCGGACTGCATCATCTCCGTAAAGTTGCCCTCAGTCAGCTTGTAGCCGGTCAGGACACAGCCGATAATCCTGCCGCCGTCACGGACGGGACTGGCTGCAAGGGCGGCAAATTCCAAGTTGCCGAGCGGCTCGAAGCTCTTTGTTGACATGCCTTTGAGGGCGGCGGACACGCACTTGAGGCCGGACAGGTTGGTGCTCACCTCATAGCCGCTGCTGCACACGGGAACCCCCTTGGAGTCCATGATGACGACGAGGCCCAAATCCAGCCCGTCCGTCTGTTTCTGAAGGTATGCCTTCGCCCCGCCGCCGTCCCTGCGGGAGACGGTCTCCACCGCATAGGGGTTGTCGGCCAGGAGGCTTGCGCTCAGCGACAGGGTCGAAAGCCAGTCCGCCATGACGTTGGCCGCCCCCTGCTCAGTGTACTTGAGTTCGTCCTGGGTGTTCTTTATGAGCTTGCTGTCGAACACGGTCAGCGACACAATCGCCACCACAGAGCATCCGAGCAGGATGAAACCGCCTACAAGCCCTATCAGCTTTGCCTGAAGGCTTATGTTACGCTTTGCCCTCGTGTCAAACCTGTCCAGTTCTTTCTTCGCCATTGAAGTTCCTCCGTGTCAGTCCAACTCTCCCTGATCCCATACTAAGCTTACTATAGGTATCGCCCCCGCGCAAGAATTTTTGGAGGAGGCAACAGACAGGCTTTTTGGTCAATCCCTCTGTTTTCGTTTAAACTCTTGCGGTGGCTGTGAGAATAATAGCAAAAGCATTTCTTTTCCATATAAAGAGATGCCCGAAAGAAGCTTCCGGCGGAAGCAGGGCGGAGGAGTGCTTTTGATTGATAAAGAGATATTATCAATCACGGCTTTTCCGGGAGCTTTTTATGTCATATAATAAGTTAATGGAACTCTTTCAGCTTAGGTATTTTCTTGAAGTCGCCCGGCAGCAGCACGTGAGGAGGAGCGCGGAGGCCCTGCACGTAAGCCAGCCCGCCGTCACCAACGCAATTCACCGGCTGGAAAGCGAAATAGGGGTCCCCCTCTTTGTGCCCAGCGGGCGCTCCATACAGCTCAGCCCCTACGGAAAGGCCCTCTACGATGAAATCCTCCCCCTCTACGAGTCGCTTGACTCCCTGCCGGACAAGATAAAGAAGCTGGAACCGCGCGAAAGCGTGACGATCCGCATGAATGTCTATGCCGCCTGGTTCATCGTCATGGAAACCATCCTTGAGTTCCAGCGGATCGACCCGAACGTCTGCTTCAAGGTGACGCGGAGCGAGAGCCAGGAGCTTTCAGACATTACGGTGTTCACCACCCAGCATTACCGGCCCAGGAAGCGGAAGGCCGACAACCTGTTCGTCTGCAGCGAAGAAGTCTACCTCGCGGTGCCGGATGTCCCCCGTTTCCGGAAAAAGGACAGCATCCGCCTGGAT
>CADBRC010000150.1 GCA_902796985.1 uncultured Spirochaetaceae bacterium | reverse complement strand
TGACGAACGACTCCTTCTTCAAAGACTTCGTAGACGGTCATGAGGAATACAAGGGCATAGAGATTACGGATGACATAAACACCGTGCTGAACCCCCTGCTGGAGATTTTCGCCATCTCGGAAAGCAAGGATCCCCTCCTGCACCGAATCCTTATTCCCAACAAGGAGCTGCCCGAAAACGACATAGACATGCGCTTCTCCAGCGACTACGGCGGGACAGCCAAGAGCAGCTGGGACGAGGGTGACATAATGCGGGTTGCCATAATCGACGACGACCCGGTCTCCCAGAAAATCCTCGTCGGTACCTTTGACAGGGTAAAGGCCAAGATTACGATATACAGCGACGGCGTAACCTTCCTGAATGATCTGAAAGGCAAGGAGTTCGATGTCGTTATTCTGGACATCTTCATCCCCAACATGAACGGTCTGGACGTACTCAGGAACCTGCAGCGGCAGAAGTATGCTTCTCCCGTACTGGTCTACTCCCAGGCGACCGAAAAGCAGTACGTTACAGACGCAATATCTCTGGGGGCTGCAAACTTCATCCTCAAGCCGCAGAAGCCCGAGGTCATCATACAGACGGCCCTGTCGGCGATAAGCGGCGCGAACACCGGTTTTTAGGAAATGGGCGACAACTCACTGGAGACGGCGAGCCGATTTCTGGCCAGTACCCTGCATGAAATCAGGACGCCCATCCAGACAATCATCAGTACGACGGAGCTGCTGGACGATACCGCACTGGACAAGGAGCAAACCGAGTACGTCAGGCAGATTGAGTTCAGTGCGAACGTCCTTCTGCAGCTTGCAAACGACGTGCTGGACTTCACTAAAATCCGCTCCAAGGAATTCAAGCTTGAGAGCATTCCCTTCGACATCTCTGAGCTGACCGAACACGTTGTCGATTTGGTCAGCATGGACGCATTCAGCAAGGGCGTAGAAATCATCACCGACATAGACTATTCCATGCAGCGGAACATCATGGGTGATCCCACCCGCGTGCAGCAGATACTGCTGAACCTGGTCAAGAATGCGGTCAAATTCACCGCAAAGGGCTACATCTACGTCAAGCTTTCGGTGGAGAACAACAACCTCTTTTTCCAGGTCATAGACAGCGGAATAGGCGTGGCCGCCAAAAACCAGAAGCTTATTTTCAACGACTTCTTCCAGGTGGATGCAAGCATGACCCGCAAGTATGGGGGTACCGGCCTGGGACTCACAATAAGCAAGAACCTCGTCGAGGTAATGGGCGGTAAAATCGGAATACGGAGTAACCCCTCCGGAGGGTCCAACTTCTGGTTCTCACTTCCGCTCGTGAAGGCAGACTTCGATCTGGAGAAGCCCGTGCCGGACTATATCCCCACGGACGCACGGATCCTCATAGCCGACCCCAACCGACTCGCCGCCAAGTCGTTCGCCAAGAAGCTGATATCCCTCGGCATAAAAAACATCGCAACGGCGGAGAACGGGCAGGAAGTGCTGAACAAGCTGACCAATGGTTCCGAGGACAAGAAACCTTTCGACATCGCCTTCATCAACATGCTCATGCCCCGCATAGACGGATGGAGCGTCGCCAGCACGATACGCAAGTCCACTGCCATCACTCCCCTCCGCCTCTACCTGACCGTTGCGGAAGGCCAGATGGGAAAGGATGCGAGGATGAAGATGCTGGACCTCTTTGACGGCTACATCTATAAGCCCATCAAGAGGGACCGGCTGCTCGCCATATTCAGCCGTACCGAGTACACGGCGGACGAGATAGAGCGGAGCGTGCGGAAGAAGGCTGCCCGCGCAAGTGAAGCAGGCATAGCGAAGGGGCTTTCCATTCTCATCGCCGAAGACCATCCGGTGAACCGCAAGCTGCTCAACACCTTCTTGGAGAAGTACGGTGCGACGGTCTCCCTCGCCGAGAACGGGCAGCAGGCCGTGGACAGGATTGCCAGGAACCCGCAGATAGACATCATCTTCATGGATATCTTCATGCCGATTAAAAACGGCATAGACGCGACCAAAGAGATACGCAGCGGAGGCTACAAGGGAATCATCATCGCCTGCACCGCGAACGACGACCCCGACGACATCCGCGAGTATACCAAGATGGGCATAAATGACATCCTCATAAAGCCGTACAAACGCGATGCCGTCAAGAAGATGCTGGAAAAATGGAATACCGTCCTGCTGATTCCCGAGGCCAAGACAATCGTCAACCTCGCAGAGATGAACAACACTGCCTCCGAGATGTGGGACATTGCGGACTTCATGAACACGGCAGGAGGCGACCCCCAGCTCGCCCTTTCGATAATAGAAGAATATGAAGAGCAGACGCAGAAGCTTCTGGAGAAGATAAAGAAGGAACTTGCCGAGCCTGAACTGAACTTCAGCCAGCTCAGGTTCGACGCGCACACGCTCAAAGGAAGCAGCGCGTCTGTCAGTGCGCACAAGCTGCGGGATACGGCAAAGGAGATGGAGCGGGCTGCAATGGCGAAGGACACCAAGACCTTCGATGACCGCAGGACGGCATTCGCGCTAGACTACCTCAAGCTCAAGAACATCATAAAGAACTGGAAAAGCACGCTATGATAAAGACGAACTACCATACCCACTCGCAGTTCTGCGACGGAAAAGAAAGCGCGGAAGCGATGGCGGAAGCTGCAGCCCAAAAGGGATTCCAAATCCTCGGTTTCAGCTCCCACGCGATGTACCCCTTCTGCGACGACTGGCACATCCACATAACCCCCGGAGGATATGAGGCTTACGTCAACGAGACCGACAGGCTCAAGGAAGCCTACCGGGGAAAGCTTGAGATATTGAGGGGGTTTGAGGCGGACTACATACCGGGACTCTGCAAGCCCGACATGAAAGAATACGCCCAGTTCTCGCCGGACTTCATCATAGGCTCAGTTCATTACGTTATCGGCGACGGCGGCAACTTTGAGGCGGACGGCCCGCTTGAGGAGACCCGGGAGAAAATCGGGAAATACTTCGGCGGGAACATACGGCGGGCGGTCACGGCTTACTTTGAAAGCGAGCGGCAGATGCTCAAGGAAAGTACCTTCACCATACTGGGGCACGCCGATCTTGTCCGCAAGCAGAACTCCATAGGCGCACAGCCGCTGTTCAGCGAGGACGAAGACTGGTACAAGGCGGAGCTGGAGAAAACGGCGGATGCGATTGCGGCTGCAGGAGTCATCGTAGAGATAAACACGGGCGGAATGGCGCGGGGATTCTTGGACAGCCCCTACCCCTCCCCGGCTTTCCTCTCCCTCCTGAACAAGCGGAATGTAGCCGTCACGATAAACTCCGACGCGCACCAGAGCAGCAATTTGGACTTCGCGTACGATCAGGCCCTTGAGACCGCACGGCAGGCCGGATACACGGAGCTTGCATACCTGACCGCCGGCGGAGTGAAATTCCAAAAGATAGCGGACGCGTAACCAGTAAGATTGCGCCAGGGCTTTTAGGATATACTGAGAATGGTTTATAAAAACGATCCTTCGCAGAAGGGAGAATACATCAGACGGAGCATCCTGTTCTTTGCCCTGTATGTTCTGTATGCAGCAGTTCTATTATTGGCTGTTCCTTTTGCCGTAAATTATTTGCTTACCCCTGACAGCCCCTTTCCATTCGATATTCTCGGCTTTTTCGTTGCACTTACAGCTCTTATGGGGGTCTTGTGCTATAGAATAAACATGAAGCAGTATGACGGAGCGGAGCTGGAGCTGACGGACGAATTCATAGAATACCGAATTCCAGGCAAGAAGCTAATCAGCAGCAAGATCCTTCTCAAGGACATCACAGGCATTCTCACACTCCCCGGCATAAGGGACAGGAAACAGCTGAAAATTGTTTCCAAAGGCTTTCAGAGGCTGACCATTTCATCTTATCTGACAGGATTTGATGCGATCAAAGAAAAGCTGGAACTTGCGAGGCCGGATTTAAAAAGTTCTTCCGCCCTGCATTTCATAATTCTCAAAAATCTTCTCACATTTGCCAGCATAATTCTGTTTGGCGTGGGAATGTTCTTTTGCAGACCCCTAATGCTGATTGGCCTTGCCATCCTGTTGATCCGCACGGTTTTTCATGTTGCCATTGTGTGCAAATCCAATTATTCCAAGAAAATAAAAGTTGTCAGCACAACGTTGTGGATTGTGTGTGCCATTCCTTTTTCAATTTTGACACTCATTTGGTACAATGGGGATATGCGTCGGATTACGTTCAGAAAAGTTCCGGGCGAGATGAGGCTGCACCCCTGGTTCATAAACGAGATAAACAAATATGACAAGAACGGCAACTGTGTGTACCACAAGAATTTCGATGAAGAAGAACCGGAAGACTACAGAAAAAAATTCGATGCCGAAAACCGGGAGGTATACTACAATGATCTTATTGAAAAGTATGAGCTGTGGTCCGAATATGACAGCAAGAGCGGTCTTCTGACACATGAATACGACAGCGACGGGATGGAAACCTGGTATGAATATGACGATGCAAGCGGACTGGCTACGCACGGATGGGACAACGACGGATGGGAAATGTGGCGCGAGCACAATGATGAAGGCAAGGAAATCCATTACCGAAGCACAAACGAGACAGGAGACTTTGAGAGCTGGACTTCATACGAAGGCAGCATCGTGCGCTACAAGAACTCAAATCAGTTTACACGATATACCGAATATGACGGCTTAGGGAACATCATCCACTTTCATTCAATCGGGAATGACGATTATGATTACGAATACTGGTCCGAGTATGACGGCGGAAACGAAATACATACACGCTATAACGACGGCCGTGAGGTGTGGAAAGATTACGACGGTGCAAGCCGTCTGCTGCACGAACGCTGGTTGAACGACGATGAGAATTGGTATGAGTATGATGAAAACGGAAACAACATCCGCCATCTGTCTGTCAGAATAGATCCTGAAACAGGAAGCACTGAGACAGTGGAAGACCGCTATGAATACAACGAGCAGGGCGACATGATAGTCTACGAAACTGGCCGGCCAGGGGTGGATGTAGTCTACCTGTATGATTACAAATACGATAAGGCCGGCAGGGTGCTAAAAAGCTTCTTCTCGATTGAGAAAAAAACAACGGCAGTACAGGAGTAAAACAGTATGGAAAACACAGGACGCAAGACACTGATATACAACGCCCGGCTGGTTGACGAGGGCATGGACAAGGAAAAACAGGCCCTGCTCATCTCCGGCGGAACGATAGAGAAAGTAATGGACAATCACGAGGCCGCCTCCCTTACCACCGGAGCAGGCAGCGCGGACTTGGACCTGTTCGACGCGCACGGGCAGATCGTCATGCCCGCCTTCATCGACATGCACGCGCACTTCCGGGACCCCGGCCTGACGCAGAAGGAGGACCTTGAGAGCGGATCGCGGGCGGCGGCGGCGGGAGGGTTCGGAACGCTTGTCCTCATGCCAAACACCAGCCCTGTCGTCTCCACACAGGAAGCCGCGCTGGCAAACGACAGGCGGGGCCACGAGATAGGGCTTGCGGATTTATTCCAGTCGGTCAGCATAACGCGGGACTTTGACGGAAAGACAATCTCCCATCTGGACGGACTTGACAGCGCGTCAGTTCCCCTGATTACCGAGGACGGGCATGAAGTACAGGACAGCTCGGTGATGCTTGAGGCGATGAAGATCGCGGCAAAGAAAAACATCATCGTCTCCTGCCACTGTGAGGATCCCTTCCTCGCCGCCGCCGCCCGCCCATTCAGACAGGCCGCGCTGGAAAAGCTCGCCGCAGGTGACAGGGAAGAGGCCGCACGGCTGCTCGCCAAGGCGGACGAGCTGCTGCGACTAGCCGAGGACGTCGCAACCGACAGGAACATACGGCTCGCCGCAACAGCAGGCTGCCACCTGCACCTCTGCCACGTCAGCACTGCGCATTGCCTGGAGTCCGCGATCAGGGCAAAAAAGGCAGGGCAGGAACTGAGCCTGGAAGTCACGCCCCACCACATAGGGCTTACCGGAGAAACACAGCCGGACATCTTCAACATCGTAAACCCGCCCCTCCGTGCCGAAAAGGACAGGCAGGCACTGATTGAAGCACTGATAAACGGAGAGGCAGATGCTGTCGCGACCGATCATGCCCCCCACACCGAACAGGACAAACGGAACGGCAGTCCCGGCTTCTCCGGGCTGGAGACAGCCCTCGCAGTCTGCTTCACGAACCTCGTACTGGACAGCGGCATGAGCATGCAGACGCTCTCAGCAAGAATGTCCGCAGCCCCCGCCCGGCTGCTGGCGCTCGCCGACAGGGGGCTGATCAAAGAGGGCTACAGGGCAGACCTTGTTGTCGTGGATGCAGAAAGGGTCTGGACAGTACACGGGGCAGCTTTCCAGAGCAGAGGAAAGTTCAGTCCCTGGGAAGGAAAAGAGCTCACCGGGAAAGTCACTGCAACATTCCACGGCGGAAAGCAGGTATTCAGCCTGTAGGCCCGGCCCTATGGCCGCCCCAGCTGCTCCCTCAGCGCGTCCATCACCCGCCCCACATTGTCCTGCGTGACGTACTCGCCGAACACATCAGCTTTGTGCTCGGCCTTGTCCTCGCAGAAAATGCGGTTCAGAATCATGTCGCCGATCCGGGCCTTGTAATGGCTCGGGTCCAGATAGTTGGAGTCGTCCTCCGTTATCGCGTTCAGGCAGGAGAAATTGTAGTAGGGCGTGACAGAGGCGAGCTGTTCCAAAAAGTCCAGGTAGCCCGCGCTCGCAGAAAGCCGGAACTGATAGCTGAACATGGGGCTGGAAAAGACAAGCAGCTCAATGCCGTTTGCCGCACAAAGGGCAGCAATCTCTTCCATCGCTTCAAGGGCAGCAGGATAAAAGTAATACTGCAAGCCTTCTGCAGCATCAGACGGCTTCTCAAACTTGAACCCGGTATCCATGTCATAATCAATCCACCAGCCGGTTTCATAGAAGTTCCGCCTCCAGACCTTCTCATCGTTCTGAGTATTCTTCATGATGATTGGCAGGGACTGCAGGACAATCTCAGGCTTCATATACATCGAATAAAAGGACAGGAAGTTTCCGTCAGACGGATACGGCCGGTGCATGGGATCAGAAAAATGATCTTTCCCGTCAATCGCACAGCATACCTCATCTATGTTTATCAGCACCATCTTAATTTTGATTCCGGCCTTAAGGAAACTCTTAATGTTGTCCAAGTGCTCCTGCGGTATCCCGAAAGAGTAGGTCATGTTGTAGGCACGGTAGCCGCGAATATTCTCCCCGTGCAAAGCACCGACCCGGGAGGATCCGAAGATGAAGCTGTCGAATTTTCCGGGATTGTCTAGCACGTAGGCGGTTTTGATGAAGTTCTCGTTCGGTTCCACTCCGTTCCGCCTCACGGCCTTGCGGTGGAAGACGTTGAAGGGATCAACGAGGAGCGGGGGAAGGACAAAGACAAGGGCAAGCGGAACGAACAATGCCGCAAGTTTGATGAAAAATCTTTTCATGGATAAACTGCCTCCCCTGCCTAGAACTGGAAATAGATGAACTGCACGTCCTCATGCGTCATGAAGAGCGAGAGAGCGATGACAAAAACAACGGCATAATAGCAGAGCCATCGGACAGCGGCCGGCAAGCGGGCAAGGACTTTGCGTCCGTCCTCTTTGCGGGAAATGAACGATGCTGCAAAAAGCAGGGCACAGAGGAGCAGGGCCCTGAGAGCGAGCTTAAAGCCAAAGCCGCTCACCCCCTCGTGCAGGATGAAGAGTTCGCGGACAGTGCCGGCCAGCCCGAGCTCACCTACGGACGCAATGCCGCCCGCAAGCTCGGCGGGCAAGAAGAAAAGCTTTGCAAGAGCCCTCCCCGCATCCGCCATACTGTCTGCGCGGAAAAAAACATACCCGATGTTGACGAGGAAAAACGTAATCAGTATCTGGACATAATGCCAGCCTTTCACGACCTGTCCGTCTTTCTCAAGTCCCAGTTTGACCCGGATGGCAGCCCTGCGCTTCTTTGTCAGCACGGATGTTATGACATATACCCCGTATACTGCACCCCATGCAACGAAGTGCCATGCTGCTCCGTGCCAGAGGCCCGTCGAAAGCCAGACACAGGCGAACGCAACGCATCCCATCATCTTGGAAATTCTCCGTCTGTTCTTACCGCAGAATACCGAACAGAGCTTTTCGTTCCAGGAAGCGAATCCCACAGGGTAATAGAGGTAATCCCGGAACCACGCCCCCAGACTTATATGCCAGCGCCTCCAGAACTCAGGAACCGATGAAGAGAAATAGGGATGGTCAAAGTTCTTCATCAGGCGGAAGCCAAGTACCTCCGCACAGCCAATCGCAATGTTTGAGTATCCCGCGAAGTCCGCATAGACCTGCACGGCAAAAAACAATGTCGCAAGCGCAATGGAACAGCTGGTCGCACCGCTTACGTTGCCGTAGATGCCGTTGACGTAGGGAGCAAGGTTGTCCGCAATGATGACCTTCATGAACATCCCCCATGCAGCCAGCTTGAGCCCGTCCGTGACACGACCGTAGTCAAAGCCGTAATCGCACTTGAACTGGGGCAGAAGGTTCTCCGTCCGCTCAATCGGCCCCGCGACAAGCTGAGGGAAAAAAGTAACGAAGAGCGCGTAGGTAATGAAGTTCCGTTCCGCCCGAAGTTTTTCCTGATACACGTCAATCGAATATCCCAGCGCCTGAAACGTATAGAAAGAGATTCCCACAGGGAGAGCAAAAGACGTAAGGGTGAACGGCCGGAAGCCCCCCGGCAGAAGCCCTGCGACGGCATTGGCAGAAAGGGCAAACCAGTTGTAGTACTTGAAGAAGAAAAGAATCGCGAGGTTGCTCAGCAGGGAGATTACGAGCACAACCTTCTTCCTGCCTGGCCAGCGTTCCATCCCCAGACCTGACAGATAGGTTATGCACACCGAAATCAATATGAGCGAAAGATACGCCGGATTCCAGCATGCATAAAAGAAGAGGCTGACTGCCAGCAGGAAGAGACGGGTCACGGAATTCCGCCTGATCAGCGAGGAGCACAGTGCATACCCCAGGCATACAAGCGGAAAGAAAAGCCAGAAGGCTACGGAATTGAAAAGCATTCTTACCCTATGCCAGCGTCAGGAATGCCTTGTATGCCTCGTAAGCCTGACAGATGTCCTCGCGGGACGTAATCTCCCAGGGGGCATGCATGCTCAGAACGGAAACACCCGCGTCCAGCACGTACATGCCGTACTTGGCGGCGAGATATGCGATTGTTCCGCCGCCGCCCTGATCGACTTTGCCAAGCTCCGCCATCTGGTAACGGATGTTCCTGCCGTCAAGAAGTCCGCGCAGTTTTGCGATGAACTCAGGCATTGCATCGCTTGCGCTGTACTTGCCCCGGCTGCCCGTATACTTATTGAACACGATGCCGCCGCCCAGGAAAGAGGCGTTGTCGCGGTCATACAGGTCGCCGTTCTGAGGATCGTAGGCGGCATTCACGTCACTGGAAAGCATGTAGGAATTGTACAGGCAGCGGCGGACGGAAAGCTCCGAATAGGTCCCGAGCCGGGCAACGAGCTCAGCAACGGCATTCTCAAAGAAGTGGCTCTCCATGCCGGTTGCACCGACAGAACCAATCTCCTCCTTATCCACGCAAAGGCAGCAGTTGGTCCTGACTCCCGCCTGGCTCGCGAACAGGGCGGCGGCAGACGTGTAGGCGCAGGAGCGGTCATCCTGCCCGTAGGCGAGAATCAGCGAACGGTCCAGCCCCAGGTCGCGCGCCCTGCCGGCGGGAACAACCTCAAGCTCCGCCGAGCCGAAGTCCGCCTCCTCTATGCCGTACTTGTCCTTGAGGATGCCCAGGACAGCCTTCTTTGCCTTGTCCTTTTCGTCTTTCTCAGCCTTCTCGTCTTTCTTGTCTTTGCCCTCATCATCCTTTTTCGGGGGAATCTCGCTCCCCAGGATGAGGTCCAGGCTCTCGCCCGGAACAAAATCCGAAGCAGACTCCTTCATCTGCTTCTGGGCCAGATGAGGCAGGATATCACTGATGACGAACACCGGATCGTCCTCGTCCTCGCCCAGCCGGACGTTGACCGTCGTACCGTCCTTCTTGCAGACAACCCCGTGAAGGGCGAGCGGCAGGGTCAGCCACTGGTATTTCTTTATTCCGCCATAATAGTGGGTGTTCAGGTAGACAAGGAAGTCCCTCTCATAGAGGGGATTCTGCTTGACATCCAGACGGGGTGAGTCAATGTGCGCACCCAGAATGTTGAGCCCGTCCTCAATGCTCCCCGTACCGATGTTGAACAGGGCGACAGCCTTGCCGAACTTGTTTATGTAAACCTTATCCCCCGCCTTGAGGGTCTTGCAGTCCCGTATATCCTTGTATCCGGCAGCCTTTGCGTCTTCTATGATTCTCGCGCAGCATTCGCGCTCCGTCTTACCGTCATTTAAAAAGGCTTTATAGCCCTCTATCAGTTTTTCATCCATAGAGAGCCATTATATAGAAGAAAAAAGATTGTTGCAACCGACCGCGGCGCCATGCAGCCCCTGACTGAGGCCCCGTGGCCTCAGTCAAGTCACTCAGACGTCACGACCGGAAGCTTCAGCTCAAAGCCGCAAACTCAGCTTTAATCAGCTCCTGTATGCGGGCGGCAGCCTCGTCAAGCGGGACAAGCTCGGCCTCGTCCTTGCGGCGGAGCTTTACCTCCACCTTAGGAAGATTCTTGTCGCCGACGGTGACGCGGACGGGGAAGCCGATGAGGTCAGCGTCGTTGAACTTGACGCCCGGCCGCTCGTCGCGGTC
>CADBRC010000149.1 GCA_902796985.1 uncultured Spirochaetaceae bacterium | reverse complement strand
GAGGACTCAATGGACAAGGCTGGACTTGGAGAAGTCAAGGTCGGCTTTCCCGACTGCTGCTTTTCCGTCGGGAAAAACTGGTTCCGCTACAGGTCTGGGGCACTGATTATAGAAGGCGGATGCTTTCTGGCCGTCAAGACCAGGAGTGCACCGCACTTCTACACCGTAGGCGGCGGCATACACATGAGCGAAAATTCCATGGATTGCGTTGTTCGTGAAGTGCAGGAAGAAACCGGAATTCCCTACGAAGTGGACAGGCTCTCCGTAGTCTGCGAGAACTTCTTCAAAGGCAAAGAAGCAAGCCTGGAAGGCTTTGACTGCCACGTAATCGAATTCTATTACCTGATGAAAAGCAGGGGCAGCAAGGCACTCCGCTCTGAAAGCTACGGCTGGAACCACGAACGCGAAGAACTGACCTGGATTCCACTGGAACAGCTTCCCAAGACGAACATAAAACCCGACTTCCTACAGACCCGTATTCCAGAAATACTGGCGGCAAAAGAAATAATCCACATCATCAACGACGAACGCTAGCGGTGAATTTCGGCCAGTTTCAAAAGTCCGTCTGGACTTTTGAAACTGCCTCACTAGAAGCTGGACACGTTCCAGGAGACGGTACGGAGGATGTCGCCGAAGACACCGGCGGCAGTGACCCCCGCGCCCGCCCCGTAACCGCGTATCGTCAGCGGTATGGGATTGTAGCGGTTCGTATGGAAGACGAATGCGTTCTCGCCGCCTTTGACCGCGTACAAGGGGTCGTCCGGACCGACCGCAAGCATGCCGACGGAGACCTTTCCGTTCTGGATGCTCGCCCCCATGCGGAGGACTTTTCCTTCTTTCTTAAGGGCGGCTATCTTATCCGCAAAGTAGGAGTCCAGTTCGGGCAGGCGGGCGATGAATTCCTCCGTCGTTCCTTCTATGTCGAATCCTTCCGGGAAAATCGAGTTCATCTGTATGTCGGCAAGCTCCAGCGACATCCCCGCCTCGCGGGCGATGATGAGGGCCTTACGGGCGACGTCCGTTCCCTTGAGGTCGTCGCGGGGGTCAGGCTCGGTGAACTTCTTGTCCTTGGCTTCAAGCACGGCCTTGCTGAAGGACACGCCCTCGTCCAGACGGCCGAAGATATAGCTGAGAGAGCCGGACATGATGCCGTTGAACCCGGTCAGCCGGTCGCCGGACTTGAAGAGGTTCTGCAGGGTGTCGATTATCGGGAGGCCTGCGCCGACGTTGGTCTCGTAGAGGAAGCGGACGTGCATCGCGTTGGCAGTCTCGCGGAGCTGTTCGTAGTAGTCCATGCCCATCGAGTTGGCCCGCTTGTTCGGCGTGGCGACGCTCATGCCCGCCTTGAAGATTTCAAGGTAGCGCTCCGGCAGGTTGTATGAAGCGGTGCAGTCCACGAATACCGGATTGAGCGGCCTCGTGTTGCGTACGTAGTCCAGTATGTCCTCAAGGTCGGTCTGCTCCCCCTTGCTCGCAATGTCCTCCCGCCAGCTCTTCAGGTTCAGCCCGTCGCTGTTGAAGAGCATCTTCTGGGCCTTGGCAATCGCCATGACCTGTATGTCTATGCCCTGCTCGCGGAGGGCGGCCTGCTGGTCGGCTATCTGGTCAAGGAGCGTGCCGCCGATCGTGCCGCAGCCGAAGGCAAAGACCTGGATGGACTGGGTCGTATTGAAGAAGAACTGGTGGACAACGCGGACGGCGGTGTCCCCGTCACAGGCGTTGATGACGGCGGAAATGGACCGCTCGCTCGACCCCTGCGCGATTGCCAGTATGTTGATGTCCTTGCTCGCGAGGGAGTCAAAGAAAGTTCCCGCCACGCCGCGCTTCTCGCGCATTGCATCCCCGACAATGGAAACGATGGCGCAGTTGTCGTGCACGGAAATCTTATCCAGAAGCTTGGTCGCAATTTCAAGCGAGAACTCGGCCTTGAGCACGTCCTGTATGCGGGCTGCATCGGACTTCCTGACGCAGAAGGATATCGTGTATTCTGACGATGACTGGGTTATGAGCAGGACGGAGATGCCCGCGCTGCCGGTGGCGGCGAAGATGCGGCCGGCCATGCCCTTCTTGCCCTTCATTCCCGGACCGGAGACCGAGATCATGGCGCAGTCCTTCAGGCAGGAAATGCCGCGGACGGGACCCGCCTTCTTCTCGCTCTCGAAGGGGCCGCGGCCAATCCGGGTGCCACGGGCCTTGGGGTTGAAGGAGTCCAGGCTCCATGCCTCTATGTCCTTGGCGGCGAGGGGGGCAAGGGTTTTGGGATGCAGGACGCGGCTTCCGAAGAAGGAGAGCTCCATCGCCTCCTCGTAACTCATGTCCTTGACCAGCACCGCGTCCCTGACGATGCGGGGGTCGGCGGTGTAGATGCCCTCGACGTCCGTCCAGAATTCCACCTTGCCCGCGCCCAGGCAGCTGCCGATGATGGCTGCGGAAAAGTCACTGCCGTTGCGCCCGAGCAGACCGGGCTGGTCCGTGCTGCCGGTGCCGCCCGTCCAGGTGCAGATGAAGCCGGGGAAAAGAAGGATGCGGGCAGATCCGCCCGTGTTGTCGCGGTAGGCAGAGAAGGCGTCCGCCGAGCGGATGTAGTCGGGGTCGCCCTCCTTCTGGTCACCGGTCGTATAGATGAATTTGCGGGAGTCCAGGAGGACAACGCTCTGTTTCTTGGCGCGGAGGACTTCCTCCACGATGGGGCTGCTCATCTGCTCGCCCATGCCCATGATGCGGCAGTGCGCACTCGCCGAACATTCGCCGAGCGTCACGAGGGCGGAAAGCAGCTTCTCCAGCTTGGCGAGCCGTTTGTCAATTGACGCCCGCACCGCGTCCAGGTTGAATTCGGGCAGGATTCCCTGTATCTCCGAGCAGATTGTCTGGTGAATGCCCCTGATTTCCTCAACGAATTCGGCAGGCTGACCGCCCGCGACGCAGGAGTCGATGGCCGACTGAAGCTTGTTGGAGACACCCGCGACCGCGCTGACGACGACGGAGATGCGGGAGTCCTTGGCGCGGGAAATCATTATGTCCGCGCTGTCCAAGATACGGCAGGCGGAACCCATGCTGGTCCCGCCGAATTTGAGCGTAATCATACGGCGAGTATAGCAGTTTACAGGCCCTGTTTCAAGGCGGGCCCGCACGCTTACTCGTCGTCTTCCTCAACCTTGACGACGAGCTGCAAACCCTCGGAGGATGTAAGGGTAACCAGCCCCTCCCCCACCGCGGTCGCTTTGCCCTTCTTGCTGACCTTGATTATGGACGTATCGGAGCTTTTCCAGGTTCCGCTGCCGAGCCTGATGCTGCTGCCCGGCTCAAGCACGATAGCATAGGGCGAATCATCCGTGTTTTTCGACGATTTTTTGGATCCGGAGGAGGCGGAGGGCATGTCGTCGTCGTCCCACTCACAGATGAAGCCGTAGTTCTTCAGGTTGGCCGCTTTTCCGGCGGGCTTGTCTCCGTTCTCGTCAACCCACCTTCCGGTGCTCTTGTACACCATTACGGAATTCTTGTTGCCCATGTTGGTACTGCTCGGACAGCCGTCATTCCAGTCCGTAAACGAGAACCGCTCGTCCGTCACCCACTTATAGCTTGCAGACTTGGAATTAGGCTTGTAGCCGCCGACCCAATAATACTTTTTGGAACCGGATTTCAGGAGCGTGGCTATGGCCTTCTGCTCGGCACGGGAGGAAATCGTGGCAAGGTATCCGCCCTGTTCCTCGCAGAAACTCTTCGCCTCCGACCATGAAATTCCAGACTCAAAGAGGGCATAGCTGTGCCCGTTAAAAGTCGTCGATGCCCCCTGCTGGGCGAACGCCCCCGCAGCCACGAGCAGCATCATTCCGGCGGCAACCGCCATTGTCCTCAAAGCAGATTTCTCCATAATAATCTTCCTTATTCAGCCCCTTCAGGAGGGCTTTTTCTTTAATTGCTATAACAATACTATAACACACATCGGAGGGATTTGGTTATAATTTTTCTTTCCCTGAATTCCCGGCAGCTGAGCGGCGGCCTGCCAGACGCCACCAGCCGGACAGACGCCACTCCAGCCGGGCGCCACCGTTGACACGCCCCCCTTTAGGCTATATCATAAGGATGGCAGGATACTGCAAGGAGCGTCAGCGTATGAAGGTTTTGGTGATAGGCGGGGCAGGATACATCGGCAGCCACGTTGTAAAGGAACTTATGGGCAAAGGGCACGAGGTGACGGTCTTCGACAACCTGTCGAGCGGGCTTGTCCAGAACCTTTTCACGGACAATGATTTCATCGCAGGCGACATACTGCACCCCGAGGACCTGAACGAGGCTTTCTCGCAGGGATTTGACGCATTCATCCACCTGGCGGCCTTTAAGGCAGCAGGCGAGTCCATGATAAAGCCGGAAAAGTACTCCGTCAACAATATAAACGGAACGATAAACATCCTGAACGCCGCCGTCGAGCACGGCTGCAAGAACATGGTCTTCTCATCCAGCGCGGCTGTCTTCGGAGAGCCGCAGTATCAGCCTCTCGACGAGAAGCACCCGACCAATCCCGAAAACTACTACGGATTCACCAAGCTTAAGATTGAGGAGTTCATGGGCTGGTATGAAAAGCTCAAGGGTCTCCGCTTCGCTGCCCTCCGCTACTTCAACGCGGCCGGCTACGACCCTGAGGGCGTCCTCTACGGCCTGGAGCGGCATCCTGCAAACCTGCTGCCGGTCATCATGGAGGTTGCCGTCGGCAAACGGGACAAGTTGAGCGTCTTCGGCAACGACTACAAGACCCGCGACGGCACCTGCATCCGCGACTACATCCACGTCTCCGACCTGGCGGCGGCACACGTCCTCGCCCTGGAATACATCGTGAACAAGAAGAAAAGCCTGACGCTCAACCTGGGCACCGGCACGGGAATCACCGTGACCGAGATGCTGGAGGCTGCCCGCCGCATCACGGGCAAAGAGATAAAGGCGGAATACGTGGGCCGCAGGGCGGGCGACCCCGCGCAGCTGACGGCCTCCTCGGAGCTTGCCCACAAGCTTCTGGGCTGGAAGCCCGTGTGTTCCGGAGTTGACAGCCTGATCGGCTCCACCTGGAAGGCATACAAGAAGTACTACCGCTTGGGCTAGATGCAGTAGTCGAAGCCGACGAAGTCCTTGTTCTTGTTGGCAAGCTCCTCCAGCGAAACCGAGTCCACGTATGAATTCACGGTGGACTCGAATCCCTGCCAGAAGGTCCTGCTTCCCTCGGAAACAACGGTGTTGTTCTCGAGGGGGGTCTGGGGCGACAGGTTCCCCTCTATGCTGCGGAGAATCTCGCCCACCGTGTAGCTCTCGGCTGGCTTGGACAGCTTGTATCCGCCGTTGTTGCCCCGCGACCCTATGACGAGGCCCGCCTTGCCCAGCTGGATCAGGATTTGCTCCAGGTACTTGACCGAAAGGTTCCGCCTGTGCGACAGGAGCTTGAGCGGGACGAATTTCTCGGCAGAATTGTCCGCCAAATCCTCCATGACCAGGAGGGCGTATTGCCCCCGTGCCGAAATCTTATACATCTTTACCTTCCTTTGAACTCATCGCAGATACGCCCAAGGGCTTCCGTCAGTATGGAGCGGGGGGTGGCGACGTTTATCCGCTGGAACTTCTCTCCTTCCGCGCCGAACATCCTGCCGTAATCAAGCCAGACCTTCGCCTTGTTGAGGATTCGCCTGGATATCTCGTTATCAGTCAGCTCCGTAAAGCCATGGAAGTCCAGCCACACGAGGTAGCTTCCCTCGGGCCTGCACACCTTTATCCTGGGGCAACGCTCCCGAACGAAGCGTTCCGTGAACAGGACGTTCTGCCAGATATACTCCCTCACGCAGTCGAACCAGCCTTCCCCCTCCGAGTATGCGGCGGTCGCGGCGGCCAGCCCCATCAGGCTCGGCTCGTCATAGCCCGTCCTGTCCACCTCCAGCTGGAGCTTCCTGCGGATTTCCTCGTTCCTGACGATGATGTTGGAGAACTGCAGGCCCGCAAGGTTGAATGTCTTGCTCGGCGACGTGCATATTATGGAAGAAGCGGCGGCCGCCTCAGAAAGGTTCGCATATACGGTATGATGGTTCTCCCCGAACGTGATGTCCGAGTGGATCTCGTCCGACACGACGAGGACACCGTGCTTCAGGCAGATCCCGCTCATCCGCGAAAGCTCCTCCCGCGTCCATACCCTCCCCCCCGGATTATG
>CADBRC010000148.1 GCA_902796985.1 uncultured Spirochaetaceae bacterium | reverse complement strand
GGCCGGGGTATCAGAGAACGAGATAGCCGAGGCCATGTCCGCGTTCGCCCTGCTGGGCGACAGCGAGAAGGCCCAGATGCTGGACGGGCGGCAAGGACTACCGCGACTATGACATAGAGGTGGACACCAGCGCGAACGGCTGGAGGCTGCCGGCGGAGGCGGAGTGGCTCGCGGCGGCAGACGACGGGCACCCGCAGAAGGTGGGGACCAAGGCGGCGAACGCGAAGGGCCTGTACGACATGAGCGGCAACGTGTGGGAGTGGTGCTGGGACAAGAGCGATTTCTCGTCCAACCGCGTGCTATGTGGCGGCGCGTGGAGTATCGTGGGCAGCGATGTCGACCACTGCAAGGTTTCCAGTCGGTACTACAAAAAACCGGACGAACGGGGCTACTACTTCGGCTTCCGCCTAGTCCGCTCCGCGCAGTAGCGTCGACGGCTTTGCCGCCGTGCGGTTCCGCGCGGCGGTAGGCCTTGACCGCATCCGGTCAGGCTGCCGGGGCATCCCGGCGGTCTGTTGCGGATTTGCGCAGGCCGCCCGGCGTCGTCCTGCTGGCTGATGAAATGCTCGTTCGGCAGGGCTGGGAAAGCTGCGGATGCCTTTATGGAGAACACAGACAATTGCGCCATGCACGGCCTGAAAGCTGGGCTGACGGTGCCCGGAAGTCTCGCTGGCCGTGCAGAGATGACCCTGTCGTTAGATGATGTTCAGTACGGAGTCCATGCCGGTGGCTTCGAAGACCTGCCTGCAGAAGTCGGAGGGGTGCTGGACCGCCATGGAGCCGCCGGTCGCTACCATGAGTTTGTGGGCCATCAGGACGACGCGCAGGCCCGCGCTGGAGATGTATTCCACGTCCTTCATGTCCAGAAAGAGGGCCTTGAGTCCCTTCGTGCAGTCTTTCAGCTTCGCCTCAAGTTCCGGGGCGGTGGTCGTATCAAGTCTGCCCGAGATGAAAAGAATCAGGTTTGAAATCGCTTCGTTTTTTTCTTCTGTGATGGTCATCGAACTAAACTCCTAGGATTTAGAGCCGCCCCTCCAAGGGCTGCTTCCTTCTATTTTCCTGTTTTTTACAAAAAAGTCAATCCGATTCTTTCGTTTTTGCCAAGCTTGTGCTATAATGTTTCTGGTATCTATCAAACAAATACAAGAGAAGAAAAACTTCAGAGGTAAAAGATATGGTTTGCAGTAAATGTGGAGCCGGTGTCGCGGACGGGTTCAAGTTCTGCCCCCACTGTGGTACGCCTGTAGCGGATGCTGGCGGCGAGGCAAAGGCTGCGGTTGAAAGCAGCGATGTTCCCGGTATGGTGCTGGTCGCAGGCGGAACATTCCCGATGGGCCTGAACGAGGTGAACCGCAAGATCACCCTTTCCCCCTTCGAACTGGGAATAACCCCCGTCACCCAGCGGCAGTACAATTACATCATGAAGGGCAATCCCTCCAAGCTTGTCGGCCCCGACAGGCCGGTTGAATGCGTCAACTGGTGCGAGGCCCTGATTTACTGCAATTACCTGAGCATAAAGGAGGGAATGACCCCCTGCTTCAGCATCGGCAACGCGACCGACCTGACCAAGTTTGACAGCAAGAGCCCCCTGTGGAAGCGCGTGGTCTGCAACTTCACGGCGAACGGCTACCGTCTGCCTACCGAGGCGGAGTGGGAGTACGCGGCCCGGGGCGGCAAGGATACGGACATCAATCAGTTTGCGGGCGGAAGCAACATCGGCGAGGTTGCCTGGTACGGCGAGAACAGCAATGCCACGACCCATGACGTGGCCACGAAGAAGCCGAACGGCCTGGGCCTGTACGACATGTGCGGTAACGTCGCGGAGTGGTGCTGGGACTACATGGGCGAGCTGCCCATAAAGGCGATGACCAACCCTCACGGTTCCAACATCGGCGACACGCACGTCAAGCGCGGAGGCAGCTGGCTGGATGACCCCCAGCAGTGCACGGTTTATTTCCGCAGTGCAAGCGGTCCCGCGGGCAAGAGCAGCACGCTGGGATTCCGTGTCTGCCGTACGGTGCAGGAAGAGAGCGCGGGCAGCAAGCCTTCCAAAGAGGAAATCTACGTCTAACCGGGATGTAGACGCAGACAGCAGCATACGCGCCATGTCATCCGTCGTGGACGGTGTCTTCGACGGACTCAGCATCGGCGGCCAGGGCGCACGGCGTGCGGGCGAGACCTTCGCCGTCTGGCGGAAGGTCCTGCTCGGCATACGGAGTTCGTCTAATCCGAACGAGGGGGCAAACCTTGCCGACCATTCACGGGTCGTAGACCTCAAGAACGGCGTCCTGCTTGTGGAAGCCGATCACCCCGGCTGGATTGAGCTGCTTCAGTTACGTAAGAACTTCATTCTGAACGGCCTCTCCATGTACGCGAAGGGCATGGGCGTGCAGACGCTCGCTTTCAGACTGGCAGGAAAGCGGGGCAACGTCACCGGCGATGCCTACAGCACGGAGGAAGCCCGAGGCCTTGCCGAACGGCGGCTTGCGCGGGAGGAGTCTGCGCTGGCAAAGGCCGACCTCCTGGCACGGCCCGCCCCGTCCGGGAGCCGTTCGGGCGGCGGTGCTGGCAGGGAACCGTCCCTTTCTCCGGGACACAGCCCCGCGCTTGCCCCGGAACTGGAGGCTGCCCTTTCCGCCCTCAAGCGGGACATGGGGGTATAGGCAGGGCCTTATGCCTCGCTTTTCTCCGGGCTCCTGAGTTTTGTCACGTCCGGCATATACGATTGACTCCACGGTGTACACGGTTTTTGTCATTCTTCAAAAGTAACCGGCTTTTGCAACTGGCTCCCGCCTATTCCCTAAAGCCCCCAAATCCGCTATACTGCTGCTATGAGCGAAGAGAAACGTACCGTGAACGAGGACACGCTGGAAAAGCTCCTCTACCTGTCCAGGCTTTCCCCGGAGAGCACCGACATGGACACCCTCAAGAAGCAGGTTGACGACATCGTCGGCTATTTCGATATCCTTTCCAAGTATGACGACAGCGAGAACCCCTACGATGCCTATCCGACGACGACCGCCGCTGCCCTGCGCGAGGACGAGGTGGTTCCCGGCCTTGAGATGCACGACGTAAAGAAGGTCAGCGAGCACTTCCTGGACGGCTATTTCCAGGTTCCGAAAGTTTTGGGAGAAGGGGCGTAGTTTTTATGGTAACCAATATAGACAGTGTTGTGAAGGCCCTGAAATCCGGCCAGACGAGCAGCGTTGCGCTGGTGAAGAAGTCCGTGGATACCTACGAGGCGGACAGGAAGTCGGCCCTGCCGCTCAACGCCTTCCTTGAGATATACGATGACGTGATTCAGCTTGCAGAGGCTGCCGACAAGGAGATAGGGGAAGCGCGTGCCGCCGGCAATGACGCTGTGGAAGCCCTCTTTGCAAAGAAGCCCCTCCTGGGCATTCCCTTCGCGGTCAAGGACAACATCTCCGTACAGGGCAAGCATCTGACCTGTTCGTCCAAAATACTGCAGGGCTACGTTGCCCCTTACAGCGCGACCGTCATCAAGCGCCTGGCCGAGGCGGGTGCGATTCCCCTGGGCCGCTGCAATCAGGACGAGTTTGCGATGGGCTCTTCCACCGAGTATTCCAGCTACGGGCCGACCCGCAATCCCATAAACCGCGCCTACGTTTCCGGAGGTTCTTCCGGTGGTCCTGCCGCCGCTCTTGCCGCTAACCAGGCGGTCTTTGCCCTCGGTACCGAGACCGGAGGTTCCGTCCGCCTGCCCGCGAGCTACTGCGGGGTCTACGGGCTCAAGCCGACCTACGGCGTACTCTCCCGCTGGGGCGTGGTTGCCTACGGGTCTTCGCTTGACCAGGTGGGAATCATGGGCCATACGCCCGCCGACATTGCGACCGCCCTTTCCGTCATGGCCGGGGTGGATTTCTACGACGACACTTCTGCCGACCTGCCCGGGCGCGACAAGCTCAAGTCCCTTTCGGCATACACGGCGGACGAGTTTAAGGCATTGAAGATAGCCATCCCCAAGCAGTTCCTTGAAAGTAAGGGACTTGCGCCTGATGTGGGCAAGGTCTTTGACGAGGTTCGTAAGTGGTTCGAGTCCAAGGGTGCCAAAATCGATGTCGTTGACCTGGGGATACTGGATGCTTCCATCGCCTCCTACTACGTCATCGCCCTTTCTGAGGCGGCATCCAACCTGAGCCGCTTTGACGGCATCCGCTACGGTGCGCGCGTGGACAACGAGCAGGGCTACGACCAGCTCTATGTGGAGACCCGGTCTGCGGGATTCGGCCCCGAGGTCAAGCGGCGCATCATCATCGGCAACTACGTGCTTTCCGAGCAGTTCTCCGGCGATACCTACAAGAAGGGCATGTCTGTTCGTGCGAGGATCCAGCGGGAGATTGCCAAGCTCTTCGAGAGCTACGACATTATCCTCTGTCCGACCTGCCCGACCGC
>CADBRC010000147.1 GCA_902796985.1 uncultured Spirochaetaceae bacterium | reverse complement strand
TGCCGTATAACTTCTCCCAGTCGGATAATATATTGTTCAAAGTTACCTGAAGGCTGTTCAAGTCATTGTACTTGGAAATGGAGAAGCTCACGTGGAACACGGGGTGCTTCTTCCACTCCTTCTCCAGCCCCTCCATCGCGAGCCCCTCGAACAGGTCTTTCCTGCCCTCGAAGTAGCACTTGAGGGTGGAGACGAGAAGGGACTTGCCGAACCTGCGCGGCCGGCTCAGGAAGTAGACGCTTCCGGTGCTGACCATCTCGTAAATTATGGCGGTCTTGTCCACGTAATAGTATCCGTCCCGGCGGATGCGGGCGAAGTCCTGCTGACCGATTGGAAAAAGCTTGAGTCCGTTCATAGCCCCATCATAGCACGGACGGGGCGGAAAGTCGAGGGGACGACGGGGCAGCCCTGTTCAGCCCGCCCCTACGCATGCCCGGATGTCTGCATGCTCCAGTAGTGCCGCAGCTCCTCACGGGATGACATGCCGCTCTTGTTGTAGATGCGGCTGATGTAGTTTTCTACCGCGCGTTTCTGGACACCGAGGGAGGCGGCGATATCGTCGTTCGTCTTGTCGTCCACGATAAGGTTCAGGATGTCCGTCTCGCGCCTGGTGAACATGGCGAGCTTCTTCTCAAAGACAAGCACTTCCGTTGCGAGCGAAGGGTCAACGTAGTTGTGGCCCTGCATCAGTTCCTTGAGTCCCTCCGCGAGGTAAGACACGTCGCTGTTCTTGCAGACATATCCGTCCGCCCCGGAGTCAAGGGCGGCCCTTACAACCCCGGGGGTATCGTACATGGAGTAGACCATTATCTTCAGATTGGGGAACTTGCTGCGGCACTCGCGTATCAGGTTGATCCCGCCCTTGCTGTCGCTGCCGAAGCACAAGTCCGTTATGATGATGTCAGGGGACGGGCCTTCGCCCCCTTTTTTCATGGCGGAAAAGAACTCTTCCTTATCATTGGCCGTCCCGGAGCAAACATAATTCCCATGCGACGAAAGGTAGTCTATGACCCCCTGCCTCATGAGCACATGATCTTCTACCAGAAAATATCCGCTCATCCGTTTTTCCTCCCGCTGAATTTCCCTTCCGGGATAAAGAGCCTGACATCCGTCCCGCAGTCAGCTTCCGAGTGTATGTCGATGTTGCCGCCGAGCTGCATGGCCCTCTGCCGTATGCCCCTCAGACCGAATCCGCCGGAGCTGTCGGCTTCCATCCTTTTTTCCGCATCAAAGCCGATTCCGTCATCCGAGACAAAGAGGTAGAGGCCCGCCGGGTCGCCGCTGTCTTCCCTGCGCATGATGACGGAAACATCGCTTGCCCGGGCGTGCTTTTTTACGTTGACAAGGAGCTCCTGCACAATGCGGTACAGGCTTATCTTCTGCAAGGGCGTAAGGCTCACCGAGTCCACCAGGGACAGGGCCTCCTCGCGGGCCGTGAACGAAACGTCCAGCCCTGTATCCTTTTGGAATGAGAGGCAGAGGGACTTTATCGCATCCGAAAGATGCTCGGTCGCTATGTCGGGCGGGGCGAGGTTGTAACACAGGGAGCGGACGGATGAAATGCAGCCCTTTATGATTTCATGGGGCTTTTCTTCCTGCACGAGCGAAAGGGCCACCCGCAGGTCCTGCGCCAGGCTGTCGTGCAGCTCGGACGACAGGCGGCTCCGCTCCTCCTCCTGTGCCTGTATTACGTGCATCAGGTATTCGTCCGAATCCTTCTTGTTCTGCCACTGCTTGGAAAAGTGAATCAACGTGACGGCGAGAACGATGAGCAGGATGAGCGCGAATAGGGTGAAGTAGATGAAGAAGCTGACGAAGGAGTGGACTGCCTGTTGCAGCTCCTCTACGGAGGGGAAGTATTCTTGAGTGTTAGTTGTTATATGGGGGGGGGTATATGTCATTACATCTTCCTCTCTACAAGCTTTTATAGGGTTTGTATTTCTTTACCAGCACGTACAGGCCGTATCCTGCGAACGTGCAGACGGTACGGTCCATCACCGTCATGGGGATGCGGGCAAAGACGCAGGAGACGAACAGCCCCAGGTTCTCGCCCATAAAGGCCCGGACAAAGTATTCCGTCAGGGACTTGTTGTGGATTCCGTCGAAGAAAATACGGTTCACTGTCTCGACCAGGCCCCCGACCACGCTGGACGCGAACGCCGACAGAAGCGCGATGAGGACGAGGTACAGGATGGTAATCTGGCGGTTTATGCGGAAGTTCTCCTTCCTGCGCGCGAAAGCCCATGTGACGGCGGCTATCGCGGCCCCGCACAGCATGTAGAGCATCTCCCAGGGGTATATCTCCGTTCCGTTCACCAGCGCAAGCTGTATGGTGCGGATTACGTTGAACAGGAGCGCGACTATGATACCCGGAAGCAAACCCGCGTAGAAAGTCACCGCCACGGTGCCTATGGTGTCCAGAAAGAGGGGGATGTGCAGCGGCTCCAGCAGGAGGAGCAGGTGCGCCCCGGCAAGGTTCACAATCTCCCCGATGACGCATGCGAGCAGGACGAGAAAAAACGAGTGCAAGTTCTTGTTCATATCAAAACCTCGGCCACAGCATACCGCTTTTCGCCGCTTTCCGCCAGAGGGACTGCCCTGACGGGAAGCCTACAAACTTGAGTTACGCCCAAGCTTGTAGGATAAGGCTACCCGCCTACTGCTTGCGGACGAGGACTTCCGTGGCGGGTACGCCCTCGTTCCAGTCCTCACCCTTCTCGACGGCGGCCCACTGCTCCTTGGTACCGGCGTAGTGGATTTCCGCCAGTGCCGTGCAGTCGTAGAACGCATAATCGCCTATTTCCGTTACACTGGCGGGGATGCTGACGGAGGCGAGCGACGTGCAGCCCTGGAACGCATACTCGCCGATTTCCGTCACGCCCTCGGGGATGCTGACAGAGGCGAGCGACGTGCAGCGGGAGAACGTACTTCCGCCGATTGCCGTAACACCCTCGGGGATGCTGACGGAGGCGAGCGACGTGCAGCTGTCGAACGCCCCCCAGCCAATTTCCGTCACGCTGGCGGGGATGCTGACGGAGGCGAGCGACATGCAGAACCAGAACGCATTGCTGCCGATTTTTGTCACGCTGGCGGGGATGCTGACGGAGGCGAGCGCCGTGCAATTCTTGAACGCTTCATGGCTGATTTCCGTCACGCCCTCGGGGATGTTGACTTCGGTCATACCATTCGTGATGCCTCCCCCAT
>CADBRC010000146.1 GCA_902796985.1 uncultured Spirochaetaceae bacterium | reverse complement strand
TTAATCACGAACTGTTCCATAATAAAAAAACTCCTTAAAAATTCCCCTGCTACAGGTACTTTAGCTGGGACGGCAGGATTCGAACCTGCGGAATGACGGCACCAAAAGCCGTTGTCTTACCACTTGACGACGTCCCAAAAAATGTATATGCAGGCTCACTGCCCGCAGAATATCCCGAACACGGTCGAACCGGAGCCGGACATATCCGCGAAGGAAGCTCCCGCCCCCTTCATTTCCCGGATGGCAGCGGCTATCGCCTCATGCCGCGCCGCAACCGGGGCTGTGAAGTCGTTGACAAAACGCCAGTCCCCGACATCTTTCTTCCACTCAGCCGCCCATGCCTCTTTTCCCGAAAAGGCGTTGTGCCGGATTTCCTTTCGCCCGATCGCCTCGTCCAGCCACGCGTATGCCTCCCTGGTCGAAACCGGGACACCCGGCAAAGCAAGGCGGACATCCAGCTCCCTCGGCGGCAGGGCCTCCACATTCTCGCCCCTTCCCGTCACGTAAGCAGCGTAGTTTTTTCCCTCACCCGCCTCGCACAAGGCATGCATAAAGAAGGGTACGTCGCTTCCTACCGAAAGGGCCAGTTCGTACAGGCACGAAGACAGCAGGTGCGTACAGAACAATCTGTCAATGGATTGAATAAAAGATGCAGCATCACTGGATCCGCCCCCCAATCCACCGCCGGAAGGAATTCGTTTGTCCACGGTCACGCGGACGCTGGACTTTATTCCGGTCAGCACGCAGAAAGCTTTGTATGCAGCAGTGAAGGTATTCTGCGCAGGCAGAACCATTGAAGGGCAGTCAACCAGACATTCTCCCTCCCCGTCCGCAATCGAGACGGAAAGCGTGTCATGGAGGGAAACGGTCGTAAAAACCCCCTCTATGTCATGGTAGCCGTCAGCCCTTCTCGGAAAGACGCTTAGCCCGACGTTTATCTTCGCCGGCGCCAAGGCAACGACACTGTCAGCCATACGGCAAAACTATAGCACAGAAAGGGAATTTCAGTCAATATGTCAGCGCAGGCTCGCAAGCTCGATCAGGTTGGGACTGTTCGTCGCGCCCTCAATCCTGGCGTACTGCTCCATAAGCTTCCGCTGCTCCGAATTGATCTTGGTCGGGAGCTGCACCATCACCTTGACGTAGAGGTCTCCCTTGCGGCTCGTTCCGGAGACAGGAACACCCTCGTTCTTTATGCGGAAGAGCTTGCCGTGGGTCGTACCCGACGGAATTTTGAGCGTGATGCGGCGGTTGTCCAGGGTCGGAACGTTTATGTCAGCTCCAAGGACAGCCTGCGACAGGCTGATGGGGATGGCACAGTAGAGGTCGCTCTCGCTGCGCTCAAAGCAGCGGTCAGAGCGGACGTGGACGACGATGATGAGGTCGCCCGGCCTGCCGCCGTTCGTGCCTGCATCCCCCTGCTTGGGTATCGTTATCCGCTTGCCGTCATCGACACCGGCAGGAATCGTAATCGTGACGATGGAATCCTTCTCCTCGGTTCCGCTGCCACGGCAGAATTTGCAGGGATGGTCGATTATCGTGCCCTTGCCGCCGCAGGTCGGACAGGTCTGCTGCACCTGGAAGAAGCCGGAGCTCCGCCGCACCTGCCCCATACCGCCGCAGGTAGAACAGGTCTTTGTGCTGGAACCAGCCTCGCCGCCCGTGCCCTTGCAGTGGGAGCAGACGACGCTGTGCGAGAAGCGGATATCTTTCTTCGTGCCGAACACCGCGTCCTTGAAGTCCAGCTCCAGGTCGTAGCGCAGGCTCTGGCCGTCGTTGTTGTTGCGGGAGCGCGACGAGCCGAAGCCGCCGAAACCGCCGCCCCCGAAGAGGTTCTCGAAGATGTCCCCGAACGCGCCGGAGCCGAAGATATCCTGGAAATCGTGGAAGGCATGGCTGTAGCCCTGTCCGCCACCGCCCCCCATGCCCTCCAGGCCGGCAAAGCCGTACTGGTCATAGACAGGCCTCTTCTGGTCATCGCTCAGGACCTCGTACGCCTCGGTCGCCTCCTTAAACTTCTCCTCAGCCTCTTTGTTGCCGGGGTTGCGGTCAGGGTGGTACTTTATGGCGAGCTTCCTGTAGGCCTTCTTTATAGCCTCTTTGTCCGCGCTCTTGTCCAGTCCAAGAACCTCATAATAGTCACGTTTGTCAGCCATTTCCAATCTTCCCTTACATATACGAATTCCCCGCAGGACAGCGCCGACAGCACGGCAACATCCGCGGGGAAATCTCTCAGACTATTCTTTTATTTCTGATCGTCGTGGACCTCGTACTCAACGTCGTCCGCCGACCCCTTGTCAAAGCCCGACGCAGAGGAAGAAGACCCGGAGCTGCCCGCGTTGCCTCCCGCAGCTCCCTGCGGACCGGCACCAGCAGCACCGGCACCACCGGCGGCAGCCTGAGCCTTGTACAGCTCCTCGGCAATCTTGTAGGTAGCCTGCTTGAGGGCCTCGGTCTTGGACTTGATGTCCTCGGTGTTGTCACCCTTGAGGGCTTCCTTGAGGGCATTCACCGCACTTTCGATTTTGGACTTGTCGTCAGCGGAAACCTTGTCGCCCATCTCCTTGAGGGTCTTCTCGGTCTGGTAAACCAGGCTGTCGCCCTCGTTCTTGGCATCAACGGCCTCGCGCTTCTTCTTGTCGTCAGCGGCGTTGGCTTCGGCATCCTTCACCATCCGGTCAATCTCTTCCTTGCTCAAGCCGGAAGAAGACGTGATCTGGATGTGCTGCTCCTTGCCCGTTCCCTGATCCTTGGCGGAAACATGGACGATTCCGTTCGCATCGATGTCGAAGGTGACTTCGATCTGCGGAACTCCGCGCGGTGCCGGAGGAATGCCGTCCAGATTGAAGTTGCCGAGCGTACGGTTCTGGCTTGCCATCTCGCGCTCGCCCTGCAGGACGTGAATCGTGACGGCAGTCTGACCGTCGGCGGCGGTGGAGAACACCTGGCTCTTCTTGGTCGGAATCGTCGTGTTGCGGTTGATCAGGCGGGTAAACACGCCGCCCATCGTCTCGATTCCAAGTGAAAGCGGGGTAACGTCAAGCAGGACCATGTCCTTGACGTCTCCCTTGAGGACTCCGCCCTGAATGGCGGCACCGATGGCGACAGCCTCATCAGGGTTGACTGCACGGCTTCCCTCTTTGCCGAAGATGCTCTTGACGATTTCCTGCACTTTGGGCATGCGGGACGAGCCTCCGACAAGGAGAATCTCGTCAATCTTGTCACCGGTGATGCCCGCGTCGGACATGGCCTTGCGGCAGGGTTCCTTGGTCGCCTCAAAGAGGTCATCGGTCATCTTCTCGAACTCGGCGCGGCTCAGCGTCTTCTGCAGGTGCTTGGGTCCCGTAGCATCGGCAGTGATGAAGGGCAGGTTGATCTCGGTCGTCGTCTGGTTTGAAAGAGAAATCTTGGCGTTCTCGGCGGCCTCGCGAAGCCTCTGCTTTGCCATCGCGTCCTGGGACAAATCGATTCCCGTGTCGGCCTTGAAGCTGTCGATGAGCCAGCTGACGATGCGGCCGTCCCAGTCGTCTCCTCCCAGGTGGGTGTTTCCGTTGGTGGACTTGACTTCAAATACGCCGTCGCCCAGCTCAAGGATTGAAATATCGAAGGTTCCTCCTCCGAGGTCGTAGACGGCAATCGTCTTGTCCTTGTCGCCGTCCTGCTTGAAGCCGAATGCGAGGGACGCGGCGGTCGGCTCGTTGATGATGCGCTTGACATCAAGGCCCGCAATCTTACCGGCGTCCTTGGTCGCCTGGCGCTGGGCATCGTTGAAGTATGCGGGGACGGTAATGACGGCCTCGCTGACGCTCTCGCCCAGATAGTCCTCGGCGGTCTTCTTCATCTTCTGCAGGATGAAGGCGGAAATCTCCTGCGGGCTGAATTCCTTCTTCTGTCCGGCCTCATCGACCTCAACGCGCACGTCGTCGCCGTGATCCTTCACGCCGTAGGGAATGCGCTTGATTTCATCGGGCAGCTCGTTGTAGCGGCGGCCGATGAAGCGCTTGATTGAATACACGGTATTCTTGGGGTTCGTGACCATCTGGTTCTTGGCGGGCTGGCCGACAATGCGGTCTCCCTTCGCCGTAAAACCGACGATTGAAGGCGTGGTGCGGAAGCCCTCCGAGTTCTGGATGACGACCGGCTCACCGTTCTCCATGACCGCGACGCACGAGTTCGTCGTTCCCAAGTCAATTCCAATAATCTTTCCCATAGTATCTATCTCCTCTCAAATATATCTTTATTCCTCCGAGGCAGAAGCCCCGGACTCCCCACTATTCGCACTCTCAGAAGCGGCTGCCGTTCCGCCGGCGGCCTCGTCGTTCTTCGGAGCCTCCACCGACCCGTCAGGCATGGAGACCATGACCTTGGCGTGGCGGATCACCCTGTCCTTGAGCTTGTAGCCCTTCAGGTACACGGCCTTAATCACCGGCTCCGCCACGGGATCATCGGACTTGCCGATTGCCTCATGCAGATCCGGGTCAAAGGCATCGCCCGGCTGACCGTAGGAGACAAGTTCGTACTTGTTCTCCAGCATGCTGACCAAACCCTTGTTTATCATCTTTACCCCGTCGGCTATCGATTTCGCATCGTTCGCTGAGCTTGCGGCCTCGACCGTGCGGTCAAAGTTATCCAGACTGTCCAGCAAGTCCTTGAGCAGGCTTGTGTTGGCATAGTCAAAGGCATCCTGCTTCTCCTTTATCATGCGCTTGCGGTAGTTATCGAAATCCGCGCACTTCCTCAGGTACTGGTCCTTGAATTCGTCCCGCTCCTTCTCAAGGGCGGCAACCTGCTTGGCCAGAATCTCAAGCTCGTT
>CADBRC010000145.1 GCA_902796985.1 uncultured Spirochaetaceae bacterium | reverse complement strand
GCATACATACACTACTACCTCTGGTGGAACATTGTCCGCCTGTCCCGCGTGTTTGCCAATTTGCCCCCGTCGTTCTTCAACCTGAAGGACGGCTCGGTCTGCCTGGACATAGGATCCGGCCCGCTGACCGTACCGATTGCCCTCTTCCTGTCCCGGCCGGAGCTGCGCGGCAAGAAGATTACGTTCTATTGTATGGATTTGTCCGCACAGGCACTGCAGGCGGGCGAGAACATTTTCCTCGCCGTCGCCGCATACCTCAAATGCGAGGCATGGAAAATCGTCCGCGTCTGTTCATCCGTCGGGGGCAGCCCGCAAATCAAAGAGAAAGCGGACTTCGTGTTCAGCGCGAACCTCTTTAATGAGCTGATGCAGGTGCAGGAGAGCGACCGCGGTCAGCCGCCGGACTTCCTTGCCAAGAAGTATTCCATGGAAATCCTCAAATACATCGAGAAGAAAAATGACGATGCCCGCGTCTTCATCAGCGAGCCGGGAGTTCCCTCCTGCGGCCGCCTGATCAGCTGCCTGAGAGATTCCTTCCTCAAAAGGAATTTCTATCCCGTCGCCCCCTGCCCCCATTACGGCGCCTGCCCGATGGAAGGCAAGCGCGGCGGCAAGTGGTGCAACTTCTCGTTCTCCACTGAAGATGCGCCGGAAAGCCTCCGCCGTTTTTCAAGAAGCATTTACATCCCCAAGGAGCGGGCCGTACTCTCTTTCCTCGCCCTGGAGAAAATCTGGAAAGAGGATGCAGCGGACATAGAGGCCGCGGCCGCGGCCGAGGCAAAGGACGACACGCTTGCATTCCGTGTGACGAGCGACCCCATCCGCCTTCCCGGCAGCAGGACGGGTTACTACGCCTGTTCCCGGCACGGTTTGCTGCTGGCCGTCACGGACAACGAGCTGCGTTCAGGAGACCTGCTGGAGCTGGAGACAGACAGACTGCCCGAGCGGAGGGACGAAAAGTCCGGTGCGCTCATCCTGAACATCGAGTAAAAATCACAATATTTTCCCTGCAAGCCCTTGCAACAAAATGCAAAAAACAGTAGAGTATGCAAACATATTTAGATTACATGCGAGTCCGTTACCGCAAGGGTATAGGGGAAAATCTTTTTAACACTTCGTTAGTTTTTTCGTTATGCGGTACCTAGGCTTTCATGTGGGCGTGCGCTGCACGCAGGGGAAACATAATGGAAGACATTTCTCTCACTGCTGAAAATTCAGCAGAAGGGGCCGTGCTGTCCGCAGAGACAGAGACGACGGCTGCCATGGCATCGGAGACGGCTCCCGTCACGATGGAAGCAAGCAATGCAATGGAAAACTCCACGACAGAATCAAGTCAGGACGGAAAGCCGGAGCAGCAGGACACTGATGTGACGGACGAAGCCGATGAGACGGAAGAGGGTGAAGACGGCATTTCCTTCGCCGACCTGGGGCTGGATGAGATGACCCTTGAGGCCATACGGCGCAAGGGCTTCGTCACTCCCTCCCCTATCCAGGTGCTGGCAATTCCCCGCCTTTTGAACGGGGATGCAAACGTCATTGCACGCGCTCGGACGGGAACGGGCAAGACCGCTGCCTTCGGGCTTCCGATAGTTCAGCAGCTGAGGAACGGCAGCGACCACGTGCAGGCGATAATCCTTGAGCCGACCCGCGAGCTTGCCATGCAGACCTGTACGGAGATGGCATCGTTCACTCCGGGAAAATACCCCCGTACGGCAGTTGTCTACGGCGGTGCTTCTATGGGTGAGCAGATTCGTGCCCTCCGCAAAGGTGTAGAAATCGTCGTCGGAACCCCGGGCCGCGTACAGGACCTGATGGACAGGGGCGTCCTGCAGATTGACCGCATACAGTACTTCATTCTGGACGAGGGCGACGAGATGCTCGACATGGGCTGCGTCGATGACATAGAGAACATCTTCGCTGAGGCCAATCCCGAGTGCCGCGTTCTGCTGTTCAGTGCGACCGTTCCCAAGCCCATCCTGAAAATCGCCGAGAAATTCATGGGTGACTACGAGATAGTCGAGGAAGAGGGACACGACGAAGAGCCGCTCCTGATTGACCAGCGCTACTGGGTCCTCCGCGAGAGCGAAAAGATAGAAGCACTCGTCCGCCTGATTGACATTGCACCTGATTTCTACGGTCTTGTATTCGTACAGCGCAAGACCGACGCAGACATGGTATGCAAGACGCTGGACGAGAGGGGCTATGAGGTAGCAGCCCTGCACGGTGACATCCCCCAGGGGCAGCGCGAGAAAATCCTTGCCCGCTTCCGCATAAAGAAAACCCGCATACTGGTCGCAACCGACGTTGCCGCCCGCGGAATCGACATCTCCGGGCTGACCCACGTCGTCAACTACGACCTGCCATTTGACGGGCCGACCTACGTTCACCGCATTGGACGCACGGGACGCGCAGGAGCTGCCGGCATGGCCGTCACCTTCGTCCGCCCGGAGGAGTCCAGAAGGAAAATCCAGTACCTGAAAGCCGCCGTAAAGAAGAGCGCGAAGGGTGAGATGCTTGAGGGCAGGATTCCTACCGTTGAGGAAGTCGTTGAGGCAAAACGCAAGAGGCTCTTCAAAGAAGTCCGCGAGAAGCTCGGCCTGAACATCCGCATGGACGAGAACGGTGAGATCGTCGGACAGAATCCCGATGAGATTTCGGAAAACACGGACTCACAGGAGAGCGTACAGGAGAACACGCTCAGGAAAGGTGATCCGATATTCGACAAGATGGCAGAGGAACTTTGCGCCGGGCAGAACCCGCAGGAAGTCCTTGCATCCCTCCTGTCCGCGACCTACGGAAGCACGCTCAGCGCGAAACGTTACGGCAAGATTGCGAGTGCTGCCCCGCAGGACAAGGGTCGCAAGGGAGAGCGCGGAGAGCGTGCCGGGAATTCCGGCCAGACCCGCCTCTTCGTGCAGCTGGGCTGGATTGACGGCTATAATCCCAAGAAGGTCGCAAATTACATTGCGGATCTGACGGGCATAAAGAACAGCGATGTAGATGACATTGACATGGCAGACAAGTTCTGCCTGATGAGCATACCGGCAGAAGCCGCCCGCAGGGCTATCGAACTTTCTTCTTCCGACAGCATGATTCCCCATATCCATGAGGACGTGAAGGCCGGACGCAGCGGATCTCGGGGCGGACGCGGTCGTGACCGCGGCGGTTTCGGACGCGAGAGGGACAGAGACAGAGGCTTTGGACGTGACCGCGGCGGCTTCGGACGCGACAGGGGCGGCTTTGGGCGTGACCGTGACAGGGGCTTCGGACGCGACAGGGACCGTGGCTTCGGGCGTGACCGAGACAGAGACCGCGGCTTCGGTCACTCGAATGCCCGCGCCGGTGTGCATACTGCCACCCAGCGGAGCGGCTCAAGCTCCTACTTCAAGAGCTCACGGGCTGATGAATACTAATTGCAGTGATTTGCTGAAATAGCAAAAGGGGGCGTTAAGCCCCCTTTTTTTACCCTCTTTTCGCTCAGCCAGAGTCTGTCAATTTCCAGAGGAATCTGTTTTCTCCCGGGTCAGTATAATGGGATGTCCGGACGAAGGGAAGGAATCAAAGAGCTGCACGGTATAGGGCTGCAGGATTATCCTGTCCTCGTCTATCTGACTGCCGTCATCGGCGGAGGGTGGATAGCTTGCAAGGTAGCAGCCGTCAAAGAGAGAATCCACGTTGGAAGCCTGGCTGCCTTTGTCGCTCCTGAACTGAATGAAGTTGTCACTTCCCAACTGCATGGCAATGTAGCTGCCGGTCAGGGTTTTGTCCCCGCTCACGGATTTGTAGCTTCCGTCGGAGAAGGTCACGGTGCTCCCGTCACTCATGCGCCAGAGCGAGCCGGACTCAAGGTTGTAGATGTAGGAGCTTTTCATGGCGGACGAGGAGATGCTTTCGCTGTAGAAGTCCGAAAACTTCATCTTCTTGTAGTCGCCGTTCCAGGCATTGTCCTCCTTTATGACCATGCTCACATCATCATTCACAAGGAGCGATATCTGCTCCAGGTCCACCAGGCTCACGTTGACACTGCGCTTGAGGGTTTCTATCTCGTAATTTGTCGTGGAGATATACATACCCCGGTAGTGAAGGGCACTGCTCTGCCAGTTGTATACCTCCTCCTCGTCGCCCCTCAGAAAGACAATCTGCCCTGCCTCATAGTCAAAGAACACGTAGCGCATTCCGCTTCCGCTCGTTTCTGTCCTGTACCAGAGGCCGCCCAGATAGTCCGCAAAGGTTTTGACCGTTCCGTCCTGAATTTTGGCAAGCTCCCCCTTCTTGATGCTGCTTCCCTTTATCCTGTTCTGCTTGGTCTGGACATACCGCTGCTCCCGCTCGCTCCAGCTCCAGAAAGTCTGTATCTGGTCAGAGCTTTCCGCCCGTGACATATCGGAAGAGTATACCATCATGACATAGGGGGGATTCCCCGTCCCGGAGAAAGCAGCCTCATCTTCCTGCTGCATGTAAATAGCGCCGTTGCTCTTCAGGTCCGCTATCAGCTGCAGCCTGTAAAGCCCCGCCTTATCGTCATAATTCACGAAATAGGCACGAAGGGTTGAGTTGCCCGCAGAATCGAAACCCTGATACACGAGCGCAATCTTGTTCCGCCCGGTCAAATCCAGCCCGTAGCATGAGAAAGTCTTGATCTGCTCAACTTGGGTCGCTATGTCAACCACCCGCTCGTAGCTTTCTGTTTTTGGATTATATATTCCCACGAGCAGCTGCAGGTTCTGGACTCCCGCCTTTCTGACAACGCTGACCTGATCCTCAAATCCGTCTCCCGTAAAGTCTGCGCTGACAACATCAAGCAGGGTTTCATCGGCATTGAGGTTTATGAAAGAAGAAAGTATCGTGCCTCCAGTAACCAGGGAACTGCCCTCACCCCCCTCCTCACCTTCCTGGGCAGAAGAGGGAACGACAAGCTTGGCGCGGACAACATCCTGCTGCTCGCTCGTGAAATAATTCCGGTTCAGGGCAAGCAGGACTATGGCCGCGGCGACAACGATGAATACAACAATGACGATGCGTTTTTGCATTAGTCCATCATAGCGGAGGGACGCTTATTTTGCAAGGACTGAATGCAAAATCTCAAGTCCCTCGTCTATGTGCTTCTTAGGGATGTTCAGCGGAGGAACCAGCCTGAGCGTATGCTCTCCGGCGGTGGAGAAGAGCAAGCCCTTCTCCAGGCACTCCTTCTCCACTTCAACCGGGTTTCCCTCTATCTGGATTCCGGTCATCAGGCCCAGCCCCCGCACTTCCTTGACGCAGGGGAGCTTCCAGCCGTTCACCGTGTTCCTGATGTATTCCCCCTTCTCCGTCACCTTCACGAGGAAGTCCGGCGCCGTCAGCTTCTTGAGGACAACACAGGCAGCGGCGAGGGCAAGCGGATTTCCGCCGAAGGTGGACTGATGATCCCCTGCGGCAAAGACCTTGGCAGCTTTACCCCGGAAGAGGCATGCTCCCATCGGAACACCGCCGGCAATTCCCTTGGCCAGGGTCACAACCTCCGGGTTGAACTGAAGCTGCTCGCTCGCAAGCAGACTGCCCGTCCGTCCCATGCCGGTCTGCACCTCATCGGCAATCACTATCGCACCTGCATCACGGGCGGCCTGTGCGGCTGCCTGCGCCCACTTGGGATCAAGGGGGATGACCCCGCCCTCTCCCTGCACGCATTCAATCATAAGGGCAGCAGTGCTGTCATCGAACGCCCCCTTGAGGGAGTCAAAGTCGTTCGCCCGTATCGTCCGGAAGCCGGAAGGATAGGGGGCAAAGTCCGCCGGGTGGAACTTCTCCTGCCCGGTTGCCTTCAGCGTTGCAAGCGTCCTTCCGTGGAAAGACCGCTCCAGCGTGACGATGACCTTCCGGGAGTCGCCGCCGTGCAGCTGCCCGTACTTGCGGGCGAGCTTTATAGCGGCCTCGTTCGCCTCCGCCCCGGAGTTGCCGAAGAACACGCCGTCAAATCCGGTTGCATCCAGCAGGGCTTTGGCATACGCAATCCCCGTGTCGCTGAAAAAATAATTGCAGACGTGAATCATCTTCTTGGACTGCTTGGTAATCGCCTTGACAAGGGGTTTGTAGTTGTGTCCCAGGCAGTTGACAGCAATTCCCGAGAGGAAGTCAATGTATTTCTTACCGTAGATGTCCTTCAGTACGGATCCCTTCCCGCTTTTGAAGACGACATCGAACGAACCATAATTGTTCACCACAGGGGTATTCATAAAGCCCTCCCTATTTCTCCATAACAAACAAATCAATAGACCTGTTCGGAAACTGAGGTTTCCGAACAGGTTTAATAAATCATCGTGCCGATTCCCCGGTCGCTGAACATCTCTATCAGCAGGGAATGGGGGACACGGCCGTCAATGATATGGGTGCGGGGTACCCCGCCCTCACGGGCAAGCACGCAGCACTCAATCTTGGGAATCATTCCTCCCGCAATCGTTCCGTCCTCAATGAACTTTCCCACGTCACCGACCTGAATGCGCTGGACGAGAGACGACGGATCGTTCACGTCCTTCAGCACGCCCGGCACGTTCGTCAGCTGGACGAACTTCTCCGCACCCAAGGCAACCGCAATCTTGGCGGCAGCAGTATCGGCATTGATGTTGTAGCGGTTCATGTCTCCAGACTCACCGATTGCAACGGTGGACACGACGGGGATGAAGCCCTGCTGAATCAGCGAGCTGAGGATTGCCGGGTTCACCTCCGTGACCTCACCGACAAGGCCAAGGTCAGCCCCGCCCTTCTCAACCTTCCTGGCACGGAGCAGGCCAGAGTCCACGCCGCTCAAGCCCACGGCCTTGCCGCCCTTCTGCAGGAGCAGGCCGACAATGTCCTTGTTGAGCTTGCCGGTCAGAACCATCTGGACAATTTCCATCGTCTCGGCATCCGTATAGCGAAGGCCATTGATAAACTTGCTCTCCTTGCCCACACGCTCAAGCATGTGGTTTATCTCGGGTCCGCCGCCGTGCACGAGCACGACATGAATACCGATAGTGCTCAGGAGAACGATGTCCTCCATCACGTCTTCCTTCAGCTCCTCATTCAGCATCGCATTGCCGCCGTACTTGACGACGACAACCTTGCCGCACCAGTGCCTGAAATACGGCAGTGCCTGAACCAAAACATCCGCCCACTGGGCGTTGTCGAGCCGGGGGTCTATTTCCTTCTCTTCCATAATTCTGTCCGCTATCTCCATAAGCCGTTTGCGGCTTGCCGGGAATTGCCGCACCTTTATGTGCGATAATCTCCATTAATCTTCACATACTCGTAGGTGAGGTCGCAGCCCCAGGCCGTACCGGAGGCGTTTCCGTCACCGCACTGTACGTCCACGATTATCTCGTCCTCGCTCAGAACCTCAAGCGCCTTCGCCTCATCAAAGTCAAGGGGAACGCCCTTCTCAAAGACTATGATGCTCTTCTCCGCACCGGCGTTGTCGCCGATGAAATCAGTCGCGCCATGGCGTTTGGCACCCGTATGACTCTTATAAGAGATAGTCACCTTGTCCGGATCAAATTCCGCACCGGAGTATCCCATTGCACAGAGGAAGCGGCCGAAGTTCGCATCCTTGCCGAATATCGCAGCCTTGACCAGGCTGGATGAGATGACGCTCTTGGCAAGCGTACGGGCAGTTTCCACGTCCTTAGCCCCGCTGACGTTACACTCAAGGAGCCTCGTCGCCCCCTCTCCGTCACCGGCGATTTTCTTCGCCATCTCGGTATTCAGCGCATTGAGCGCAGCGAGGAAGCAATCATAGTCCCTGCCCTCGCCGGTAATCTCCGCATTTCCTGCCATGCCGTTCGCTATAATCGTAAGCGTGTCATTCGTGCTCGTATCACCGTCAACCGAGACGCAGTTGTATGTACCCGCAACGCTTGAGCGCAGGGCCTTGTCCAGCATGGAAGCGGAAATGGCACAGTCGCTCGTGACAAAGGCGAGCATCGTGCCCAGGTTTATGTGAATCATGCCGCTTCCCTTGCACATCGCGCCAATGCGGACTTTCTTTCCGCCAATCTCGCACTCGACGGCACACTCTTTGTAGTGCGTGTCGGTCGTCATTATCGCGGTACGGGCCTCAGCGTGCCCCTCTTTGGACAGGCCGGACGCAAGCGCGGGGACTGCTGCCTCTATCTTTTCGACCGGCAGCTGCTGACCGATAACGCCGGTGGAGCAGACAATGACATCCTCCGGGGCAATCTTCAGGGCCGAAGCCGCCGCCTGCGCCATACGGAAGGCTGCCTTTGCCCCCTGCTCACCGGTACATGCATTGGCATTGCCGGAGTTCGCAATCATCGCCTGTGCTTTGCCGTCAGCCAGGTTACGGCGTGTCAGCTTCACGCTCTCGGCCTTGACACGGTTCTGGGTGAACATCGCCGCAGCGGTACAGGGCTTCTCGCTGTATACGAGCGCAACATCGTTCTTGGTTCTGCCCGCCTTGATTCCGCAGAGCATTCCGTTCGCCGTAAAACCAAGCGGGGCAGTCACTCCCCCATCGATAAATTGCATTTTTATGCAGTCCTCCTGTGAAATTTTGCATAATTATAGCGAATTTGTATAGCTTTGGCAAGGGAAAACAGACAGTGCGGATTATCTTATTCACTATTTCACCATCATAAGGCGGCAGTTCTCGATTCCGGCATCCCAGAAGCGCTCCAAAGGCAGCTTGCGGACCTGGCAGACGATGCTTGAGTTCATCGCGCCGTGCCCGACAATGAGGACATCCTTGCCCTGTGCAAGGTCGGGTTCCACGACTTCCCGAAGGAATTCCCCCGTCCGGGCGAAAAGCTCCTCAAAGCTCTCGCCCCCCTCCACGCCCTTGTAATTGGCAGGGTCCTTGAAGAAAGCGTAGATAGGAAGGTCCGGCTTGCTGAAGACGTTCTCGCAGCCCTCGTATATGCCGAAGCACATTTCCTTCAGGCGGTCGTCATAAACAACGGGAACACCGGATCCCTCAAGGAAAATCGCGGCGGTCTCCCGCGCCCTGACGAGCGGAGAACAATAGCAGATGTCAAAGTGCACGCCCTTGTACAGTTCGCGGGCAGCTTCCG
>CADBRC010000144.1 GCA_902796985.1 uncultured Spirochaetaceae bacterium | reverse complement strand
CTTTCAGAAGCTCTACACCGAAGCGTTCAAACCGCTCTCTGATAACGAAATAAACTTGACCGTCGCCTATGAGAGGGCTGAGAAGCCCATAAAGGAATGGATGTTCAGCCAGATGAGCGAGAATCAGGCGTATAAGACATACGTCGGCAGCTTCATGAAGATGGCGGGAATGGAGCAGCCCAGGAACCTGAGCGAGGTTCCGATGACTGTCATTATCCCGGCTTATATCCTGCATGAGCTGACCGTTGCGTTTAAGATAGGAATTCTCCTTTATATACCTTTTATCATAATTGATATGGTCGTGGCGAGCATACTGATGAGTATGGGAATGATGATGCTGCCTCCGGTGCAGATTTCCATGCCCTTCAAGCTGATGCTTTTCGTCCTTGTGGACGGCTGGGGGCTTCTGACGACCCAGCTTTTCAACAGCGTTATGTAGGGGAGGTAAGGAATGTCTGTAACTGAGATAGCTGTCCTTATGAGGGAGGGCATACTGCAGGTCTTCCTGCTGTGTGCCCCCGTTTTGGGCGGAGCACTGGTGATAGGCCTTATCATAGCGATTTTCCAGGCAACGACTTCAATACAGGAGTCGACGCTGACCTTCCTGCCCAAGCTTTTGACGATTCTCTTCGTCCTCGCCATGTTGGGCGGCTTCATGTTCACGGAGCTTTCTGGTTATACGCTGCGGCTTTTTAGCCAGATTGGGAAAATGTAGGAGCCGGGATGCGGTAGCTTATGCTGGAGAAAATCGTAGGGAGCGCGCCCATGTTCCTTCTGGTTGCGGCGCGGTGTTTTGCCCTTATCATGTCACTCCCCCTTTTCTCTTCCAGGACCGTGGCGCGCCTGCCTAAGGTCGCGCTGGCATTTTATCTCGCATACTTTGAGTTTCCTCTTCTCTCTTTCAATGAAGGGCTTTTTGCCCCCTATCTGGACTACGTGTCGCTGGACGGGAAGTTCACTCTTGAGTACATCCTGCTCCTTGCCGGGGAGGCGATGATAGGGGTCATCATAGGCTTCTACGTCAACGTGATTTTTGCGGCCTTCAGCACGGCAGGTCAGTTTTTTGCTTTCCAGATGGGCTTTGCGGCAAGCTCCGTGTATGATTCGATGAGCGAAGTTGAGAACCCTTTGATGGGTGAGTTCCTGAATTTCCTCGCGATGCTCGTATTCCTTCAGACAGGACTTTTCCGCAGCCTTTTTACGATTGGTGTCGGAGCAAGCTTCCGGAGTCTGAATGTTTTTTCCATACTGGAGCACTCTGACCGCATGGCTTCTTTCATGATGGGAGGCCTGACCACCCTCTTCCGGGATGCCATGATCATATCGCTGCCGCTGGTCGCGACGCTCTTCCTCGTGAATGTCACGGTCGGCATCCTGTCCAAGGCAGCTCCCCAGATGAACCTGCTCGCGGAAGGATTCCCGATCCTTATTCTTTCGAGCTTCCTCATCCTCGCTTTTCTGCTCCCGCACCTGATTGAGTTCTTCGAGGCGAGCTTCAGGCATGGTTTTCAGGACCTGCAGGCTTTGTTCTCGCAGGTCGGCTACCAGATAGGGGGCGGACAATGAGCCAGATAGACCTGCAGTGGTTCTCCGCAGAGGACGAGGGCAAGACCGAGGAGCCGTCAGAATACAAGCTCCGTAAGGCCCGGAACGAGGAAGGACGTGTTCCTAAAAGCCAGGAGCTGAATTCCACCCTCATATACCTGTTCCAGATTCTCCTGCTTGTCCTGCTTGGCTCCTGGATGCTCCGCAGCTTTAAGAGCTGCATGTACTATTTCTTTTCGAACATCTTCAGCATAGAGCTGACAAACCATGCTGCGGCCTATGTCTTCGCAAGTTACTTCCTCAGGATGGTCATTCCTTTCGGTATCCTGGGCCTGGTCATAGGCGTGGTCTCTAACCTCATACAGAACAAGGGCTTTTTGTACGCCCCCAAGCTGATAATGCCCAAGTTCGACAAGCTCATCCCCCATTTCGGACAGTACCTCAAGCGTACGATGTTCTCGCTGGAGGGAGGCTTCAACATCGTCAAGTCCCTCCTCAAGGTCATCGTCATAGCTTTCGCAGGATTCCTCATCATCCGGGGGGATATTCCCCGGCTTCTTTCCATGACCCAGACGGGCTCCCTTGACCTTGCAATGGGGCATGTCGCCGGTATGGCTGCCAAGATGCTGATAATCAGCGCAGTTTTCCTGCTCGCCGTCGGTATAGTGGACTACGTGGTTCAGAAGCGGCAGTTCATGGAGAACATGAAGATGACAAAGCAGGAGGTCAAGGAGGAGTTCAAGGAGCAGGAAGGCGATCCTGAGGTCAAAAGCCGGCTGGATAACGCCCAGAAGGAGATGCTTTCCCGCAACATGCCAAAGGCGGTCCGCGAGGCAGACGTGCTTATCACGAACCCGACCCATTTTGCGGTCGCCCTTGAGTGGAAGCGGAATGTAGATGACGCTCCCAAGGTAACGGCGAAGGGTACTGATATGACTGCCCTGAACATGCGCCGGATAGCGGGGGAGGCCGGTGTCCCCATTGTGGAGAACAGGCCCCTGGCCCGCGGTCTCTATACAGAAACTGAAATTGGTGATATAATTCCAGAGGCATATATCAAGGCCATCGCCACGGTATACGGCCAGATTGGATATATGAATAAACAAAAATGACAGGTGGGTGGGAATAAATGCCTGAGAGGCGGAACAATTTTCTGAATTCGTTGCTTTCATCTCAGAACAGCTTGATTGCCGTCGCGGTCGTCATAACCGTTCTGATGATGTTCATACCATTGCCGAAGGGGCTGATTGACCTGGCGATGGTCATCAACATCGCTTTTTCTCTGACCATACTGCTGACGGTCATCTACACCAAGCGGGCCGCGGACTTTACGTCCTTCCCCCAGCTTATCCTGCTGGTGACCTTGTTTGGCCTGGCGATAAACGTTTCTTCAACCCGCCTTATATTGACCGGGGCCAACGCCCACGGCAGGATGATGGACAGCCAGAGCGAGATGGTCAAGTCCTTCGCCAACATCGCAACGGGCAACAGCGAGCTGGTCGGCTTTATCATATTCATCATCATCATCGTCGTGCAGGTCCTCGTCGTTACCAAGGGTGCGACCCGCGTCTCCGAGGTTACGGCCCGCTTCACCCTGGATGCAATGAACAACAAGATGTTCGACGTTCAGAACGAGATGAACGCCGGTATCATCTCTGAGGAGGAGGCCTCCCGTAAGAAGGCCCTGATCCGGCAGGAGATAGACTTCTATTCTGCGATGGACGGTGCCTCCAAGTTTGTCTCCGGGAACGTCAAGGCCGGAATCTTCATTACAGCCCTTAACCTCATCGGCGGCTTCGTGACGGGAATGGTGATAGGAGGCATGCCGTTTCAGGATGCGTTGGGGAGCTACGCTCACCTGACGATAGGCGACGGCCTCATTTCCCAGCTGCCCGCCCTGATGCTGTCGTTCGCAACCGGTATTCTGGTGACTGGCGGAAGCTCTGATGAGCTTATCAGTGAGCAGCTCAAGAAGAATTTTACTGTCTCCGGCACGGTCTACATGATCGTCGGTGCGGCCCTGGTGGTTATGGGCCTTGCCTTCCACAACGCCTCCGCTGTCGTCCTCATACCGATAGGTGCCCTCTTTATCTTCGCCGGCTGGCGTATCCACGGTAATATGGAGAAGGAGGAAGAGAAAAAGAAGCGTGCCGCCGCGATGGGCGGGTCTGCTGCAGGTGCGGCCGGAGGCAAGAAGGCTGCGGGCGGAGATGTCTCTCCCGTCGTTGATTTGCCGGAGCTGTCGCTTGACCTGGGCTATACGCTCGTTCCCCTTGTGGACAGGGAGAAGGGAGCGGAGCTGCTTGAGCGCGTGACGAGGATCCGCCGTGAGGAAGCGCTGGATCTGGGCCTCGTCGTTCCTCCTATCCGCATCCGCGACAGTATGTCGATAGATCCGGAGGAGTACACCTTCAAAATCCGTGGTATCGAAGTCGGAAGGGCCAAGCTCAAGCTCGGCTACTATATGTGCCTGAATACAGGCAATGTCCCCAAGGACAGGGAGCTTGCCGGTGAGAAGACTCATGACCCGGCATTCGGCATGGAGGCGGTCTGGATTCCCGAAGAGAAGCGGGTGGAGGCAGAGAAGGCCGGCTATGCGGTCATTGATCCGCCGACAATCATCGCGACCCACCTGACCGAGATAATCAAACGGCATGCTGCTGACATATTGACGAGGCAGACTGTCAGCTCGATTATCAACAAAATCAAGGAGTCCCACCCGGTCATTGTTGATGAGGTTCTGTCCGGAGAGCACAAGTTCTCCTACGGAGAGATTGAAGCCGTCCTCAAGAACCTGCTTGAGGAGCAGGTCAGTATACGCAATATGGTCACGATTCTTGAGACCATGGCCAACTTTGCCCCGATCACCAAAGATCCCTACTTCCTTACTGAGAAAGTCAGGCAGGCCCTTGGCGCGCAGATTTGCCTTCAGTATACGGACGAGAACAAGACCCTTCATGTTCTCCGCCTGTCACAGGGGCTTTCCCAGAAGATTCTGGAGCACCGTGTGGAGCAGCCCGGCCAGAAACCTTACGTGGCCTTCGATCCGGTTGATGGCAGGAGCTACATTAATGCGATGAGTGCCTCCATTGCGGCCGTGCGCGACCGAAACTTCCTGCCCGTTGTCCTCTGTGTCGATGATGTCAGGCAGCTGGTCAAATCCTCTACGGACAGGGAGATTCCGGGCCTGGTCGTCCTGTCTATCAGCGAGGTCATGTCGGCAGGCGGGGAAATCAAGGTAGAGACTCTGGGGGACATAGATGTACAGTAAGAACCTTATGCCCCGGACGGTGGAGGGGAACAGCCTGGATGAAGTCAGGGAGGAGCTGTTTAGGCGTTATGGCGCGAACTATCAGATTACTGATTACAAGGCGATCATAAAGTCAAACATCTTCCATCTGAATGAACACGAGGTCTACCGGGTTACATACGTGGTGAATGACAATCAGTTCGAGGATATGCCGCAGGGAGGAAGAGGGGCCGGTCAGCCGCTCGCAGCTCCCCGCCCTGTCGGGGCTTCTGCTACCAGGCCGCTGACGGCCAGTTCCATGCAGGCATATTCTGCACCCCGGCCATCCCATCCCCTTACGCCGCAGGCAGCGGCAGGTGATGATTTCGCTGCGAATAAGAAAAGTCTTTTGGACAGCCTGGGCGGCTCGGATGCCATCTCGACGCAGGTCAAGCTCAACGATATGGCCAAGAAAATCGACAGCATGGCATCCATGCTCGCTAAGGTCAGCGAAAGCTCCTCTGTCAAGGATGAACATGAGACCATCATGAAGATTGAATCCTTGCTGGAGGACAACGAGTTCTCCTGGCCGTATATTGAGGAGCTGAAAGACAAAATCCGGGGCGAGTTCAAGCTTGAGGAGCTGGACGACGAGAAGCTGGTCATGGCGCAAGTCGTCGACTGGATTGGCGAGGACATTTCCATCGCCCCCCGCTTTCCGGGAAAGAAGAAGCCCCATGTCATCATAGTCGTCGGTCCTACGGGGGTCGGCAAGACGACGACCATCGCAAAGATGGCGGCGGAGATAAAGATGGCTGCCAAGGACAAGGAGCGGACTCCCGTTATCCACATGATTACGACCGACAACATCCGCGTCGCCGCAAAGGAGCAGATTGAGCGGTATGCCGAAGTCATGGAGCTGAACGTGGACAAGGTTGACTCCAAGGAGGACCTGGAGAACCTGCTCGGCGTGTATAGCGGCTCCCGGTCCAAGGGTGACTTCGTTTTCATAGACACGAGTGGTTTTAGCCCCAACGACTACGACCACATCTCCAAACTGCAGGAGATGCTGGATGTGAGGAACCTTAAGGCGGATATCTACCTTGCGGTCTCTGCGACGACGAAGGGGAAGGACTTGGAGAAGATATTCAAGAACTATGAGGCTTTTGGCTTCAGGAGCGTGATAGTCACCAAGTGCGATGAGACTTCCACCTATGGCAACGTCCTGAGCGTGCTGCATGAGAAACGCAAGTCTGTCTCCCTGATTACGGTCGGGCAGGAGGTCCTGCACAAGATGAGGAGGGCTGACCCGGTCTATTTCCTGAGGAATCTGGACGGCTTTGACGTGGACATGGGGCATCTGGAGCGGAAATTCGGCAAGGGGGATTCATTGACCCCTGATGGCCTGGGTGAATGAGAATCTAGTTTGAGGGTTATATAATATGGAAGAACAGTTGAGCGGGCTGAGCGAGGTGATGGGCAAGGGTGATGCCCACAAAACGAGGATAATAGCCATAACGAGCGGTAAGGGTGGTGTCGGCAAGACCAACATCGCCATCAATATGGCTATCGCTTACGCCCAGCTGGGCAAGTCCGTCATCCTGATTGACGGCGATATGGGTATGGCAAACGTAAATGTCCTCCTTAATATAGTCCCTCAGTACAACCTGATGCAGGTCATAAACCGCCAGAAGAAGATGAGCGAGATAGTGCTGGAGACGGAGTTTGGCATCAAGTTCATCGCAGGTGCCAACGGCTTCTCCAAGCTCGCGAATCTTTCCAAGGAGGATTTGGATGCGTTTGCCAAGGAATTTGCCTCTCTCTCCAATGCGGACATAATCATCATAGACACGGGGGCAGGAATCGCGAACAATGTCCTCCAGTTCATCGCCGCTGCCGATGAGGTGTACATCGTTACCACCCCGGAGCCGACCGCCATAACCGATGCGTACGGCATCATCAAAATCATAACGACGGAGCTGGTGGACAGGGAGCTGAACCTGAGGCTTCTCGTGAATCGCGTCCATTCGGCGGAGGAAGGTAAGAGAATTTCCGACCGCATCATCACGATAGTGGGTCAGTTCCTGAATTTTAAGGTGGACTACATAGGCTTCATTTATGACGACCCGGTTGTCCAGGCCTCGGTTATCCGCCAGAAGCCCTTCATGATAGTAAACCCAACTTCCAAGCCCTCGGTCTGCATAAAGCACCTCGTTGGCAGGATAGAAAAGTCGGATGATGTGGATAACTCGGGGGTTTCAACGTTCCTTCAGAAGTTCGTCGGGGGCAAAAAAAAGCGGTAAAAAGGCAAGTTGAACTTGACCTTAAGGAATTTTTCCCTTACGATAGAAGGACAGGTGTTTGAGGAGAATATCGCATGCCTAAAGTTAAAAACATAACCTATCCTGCCGCGGCAGGATTCGTCCTCTCTTTTTTGATAAGCTTGGTCGCGACACACCGCTTCGGTTCGTCTCTGCTGAAGGGATTGCTGTTTGCACTTGTTTTTGCCGTGCTTGCCTTTGTCATTGATTTTGTCTGGGGAAGGTACCTGGGGGAGGGGGATGAGGTTTCCGACATTTCCGGGGATTCCCCAAAGGCGGACAAGGGCCTTGGCAGCAAAGTCGACATAACGATAGATGACGCGGATCTGAGCGATGATGGCAAGAGCCTGAAGTTTGCCGTAGACCGCAACCGGGCCAAGCTCTCAGAATCTGACACCCAGGATTTACGTAAGAACGATGTTCTTTTTGCTGCCGAGTCCAAGGGCGAGAGGCAATCCCTGCTTGACGGCCCTGCAGTGCCTCCTTCTGATAACGGGGGGCCTAAGGCACCGGCACAAGATAACGGGGGAGCTAAGGCCCCGGCACAACCCCAGAACGAGGCGCCTTCTTCATTCAAGCCCGTCAGTTTGGGCAAGCCTTTTCCGGCATCTGCATCTTCTACCCCAGCTCCTGAGCCTTCCGTCGGGAAGACCCCGTCTTCTTCTGCGAAGAAAGCCCCCTCTTCCGGTGGTGAGATGGACGGATTGCCCGATATAGGCGGATTTGACAATGATGACAACTATGTTCCTGAATCTGATTTGGTAGATGAAGTTTCGCCTGTTTCAGTAGCTTCTGATTTTACTCCTTCTGCTCCGGCTTCTTCCGGCAACGCCAGCAAGGCGACTGAGCATGATACTGCGACATTGGCGAAGGCCATTTCGACTGTTTTGAAGCGGGACGAGATGTCCTAAAAAGGGGTATGGAGAATGTCCACTACGCTAATAGATGAAAAAAAGGAAGACGAGCTCTGGCATGAATTCAAGAAGACCAGGTCTACGAAAATCCGGGATCAGTTCATCCGGCAGTATATGCCCCTCGTTAAGTATGTGGCGGGCAAGGTCTCGACCGGAATGCCGGAAAGCGTCGAGTTCGACGACTTGGTAGGCTACGGGCAGTTCGGTCTTCTGGACGCAATAAGCAAGTATGACCCCGACAAGAACGTCAAGTTCAAAACGTATGCCGTTACCCGCATTCGGGGGGCAATTTTTGATGAACTGAGGGAGCTGGATTGGGTTCCCCGTTCGGTCAGGCAGAAGTCCCGCGAGATTGAGGACACGATTACGGAGCTGGAGGCCAAGCTGGGGCGTACGGCGAGCGATGCCGAGATCGCAAAGGCTATGGGAATGACGGAGAGTGAGTACGAATCCGTCGTCATGAAGGTCAGCGGTACGAATATCCTCTCCCTGAACGATGTCTGGTATTCCAATGATGACAGCGACAATATGTCCATCGGGGACAACATAGAGGCCCCGAACAGCATGAACCCCGACGTAATCGTCGAGCGTAAGGAGATAAAGAGGGTCATCATACAGGCGATAAACGAGCTGCCGCAGAACGAGAAGATGGTCATAATCCTGTATTATCACGAGGATTTGACGTTCAAGGAAATAGGGCAGGTCCTGAATGTCAGCGAGAGCCGCATCAGCCAGCTGCATTCCAAGGCCAACCTGAGGCTTCGGGCCAAGCTAACCAGTATCCGGAAAGGCATTTTTTAGGAGGACGTAGGCAGATGGTAAACCTTGAGAAACTGAGAAGTGACCTCGAGAACAGGCTTGCTGTTGACAAGCAGATTCATAGTGTTATAGTCAGGGCGGATTCCATAGACGACTGCCTTGAGGATGCGGCCGTGCAGCTTGAGACGTCCGTCAAGCGGCTTGAGTACGAGGTGGAAGAGAAGGGGTCCCAGGGCTTTCTTGGACTGGCTCAGAAACCTTGGGTTCTGCGCATCTATGAGAATCCTGCCTTTGTTCAGGAGAAGATGCAGAAGGCTCAGGCTGCCGCAGCTGCTGCGAGGGCAGAAGAAGAGAAGAAGGCTCTCAACAAGGACGGCGTGTACTTTGTCCACCGCTTTGGAGACAAGATATTCATCAAAGTTCTCCTTCCCGTGGGGGAGGGAATCCCGGTTTCCGTGGGCGACGTTCTTTCTGCTGCTAAACGCAGCGACACGGAAGAGCTGGATGAGAACCTTGTCAAGAAGCTCTGCAAGGAAGGTTCAGAGAACGAGTATGTGGAAGTCGGAACCTTCGCCCATGTTCCTTCGGCTGATGCTGTCATGGCCGTTGATGTCGCCAAGGACGAGATGTCGGCCACTATCGAGGTCTCTGCTCCCGGCTCAAGCGGAAGCGAGATTTCTGCCGACCAGATACGCAATGCCCTCAGGACCCAGGGGGTTGTCGCCGGTATAAGCGAGGACAAGATTTCGGAGTACATCGATAATCCCGTGTACAATGTCCCCTTTGTCGTCGCTGAGGCGGTAAAGGCTGTGGACGGTGCCGACGCGAGGATGGATTACAAGTTCGAGACGGACAGCTCCAAGCTCAAGCTCAAGGAGAACCAGGACGGTCAGATAGACTTCAAGGAGCTGAACCTTATCCAGAACGTCATGAAGGGGCAGCCTCTTGCCATAAAGATGCTCGCCGAGCGCGGAAAGGGAGGCAAGACCCTCTTCGGCCGCTATCTGGAGGCAAAGAACGGAAAGGACATCGATGTCCACTACTATATGGGGCAGAACGTCGAGCTGGACGGGGATCAGAGGACAATAAAGGCGAGCATGGACGGCCAGGTACTCCTGGTTGGAAACAAGATTTCCGTCGAGCCTGTCTACGAGGTTCCGGGTGTCAACATCAAGACGGGAAACATCACCTTCATGGGAACAGTCATTGTCAAAGGCAACGTCGAAGACGGCTACAACGTCAAGGCGAACGGCAACATCGAGGTGTACGGTACCGTCGGCAACTGCCAGCTGGAGGCGGAGGGTGACATCGTCATTTCCCAGGGCGTTATGGGCCGCGATGAGGGCGTCATAAAGACTTCCAAGTCCCTGTGGGCGCGCTTCATACAGAATACAACGGTTGAAGCGAAGGATTACATTGTTGTTAACGACAACATCATGAATGCCCATGTGACCGCACTGAAGAAAATCCTGCTCAAAGGAAAGAGGGCCGTCATCATCGGCGGCCATCTGTTCGCGCAGGAGGAAATTTCTGCCAAGAACATCGGAAATCCGACGGGTACGGAAACTATCCTGGAGGTCGGATTTGATCCCATCGCGAAGCAGCGGCTCATGCAGCTGCAGAGTGAACAGGGGGAACTGGTCAAGCAGCTTGAAGATCTGGACCTGAACATTCAGACCCTGGAGAACCAGATGGAGACCCGTCGGTCTGTTCCTAAGGAAAAGCAGAAACAATTGATGGAATTTAAGACGCAAAAGGCCGATATAGAAGAGAAGAGCGATGCTATGACGACTGAAATTAATCAGATTCAGGAGCATTTGCGAGCTCTTAAGGTCGTCGGACGTGTCAATGCCAGCGGTACTGTCTATGCAGGAACGAAGATTTACG
>CADBRC010000143.1 GCA_902796985.1 uncultured Spirochaetaceae bacterium | reverse complement strand
GCTAGCCGGCCGTCTGACCGGTCTGGTGTGAGGCTGACACATGGCTTGGTGTGTGTGTCACACATGGGCCGGGCGTGATGGTGTAAATTCAACGGGCGTTTTACATGCTGCTGCACGGGCGTATCCGAAAAAATTCGTCCCGTGCCGTTTCCTGCCCTTGACTTTTTGTTGCAAAAACTGATAAAGTATAGAGCGTTTATGCGTTCTTAGCTCATGGCAGACCCGCTACCTGACAGGAGCAAATAAGTTTTTTTCAGAGGTTCAAGATGTACGCTATCGTTGAATACAACGGCAACCAGTACAAGGTGGAGAAGGATGCGGTCCTCACGTTCGCGAAGATAAACGACGCAAAAGAGGGCGATACGATTACGATTGACAAGGTTCTCCTCGTCAGCGACGGGGATAAGGTTTCCGTGGGAACTCCCTATGTTTCCGGTGCGAAGGTGACTGTTGAGGTCGGAAATACCTTCCGTGACAGGAAGATCCTCGTGCTCAAGTACAAGGCCAAGAAGGATTACCACCGCCTGCACGGGCACAGGGATTCCTTTACCGACGTGAAGGTGAAGGACATCACTGTAGCGTAACATGCGCCTGTGACGCAGGTTTTTCTGGCCTGTTCCGGGGACGGCTCCTTCAGGGAAGTAAGGGCTTCGGGACATGCCGGCTTTTCCAGAAAGGGGCATGACATCGTGTGCGCGGCGGAAAGTTTTCTGCTGCGGACGGCGATGGAGGTGCTGGAGTCTGACGGCTCCGGCCTCGTCCTTGAGACGGATGCCCCTCGGCGCGGGGAACTGAGTTTCCGCGTCGCCTCTTGCGGGGCTGCGAGCCGGGAACGCCTGGTCTGCGTGGCGGACTTTATAAGGCAGGGAATGCAAAGCCTTTCCGGGGAATATCCTGAATGCATCAGCTTCAGGGAGGAACGTGGCTTTGTCGATTAGTTTTTTGTTCGGAAATTTAACGGAGGAATAATATGGGACGTAGCAAAGGTGGAAGCGGCGCAAAGAACGGCCGCGATTCAAACCCGAAGCATTTGGGAGTCAAGGTGTATGGCGGCCAGCTGATTACGGCTGGTTCAATCATCGTGAAGCAGCGCGGGACACCGATTCACCCGGGCGACAACGTGAAGAGGGCCGGTGACGACAGCCTCTTTGCGACCGCTGATGGAAAGGTTGTGTTCGGCGAGAGGAGAAACCGCAAGATTGTCTCCGTTGAGCCGATGGCTGTGGAGTCCGTCTACATCGGAAGGAACGAGCCCAAGCTTGTTCCCGCCAAAGCGTAGTTTTTCGCACGGCTTTTGTTTTGACTGCCCGGTCTGGTTCTCCAAGCCGGGCATTTTTTATACACGCAAGGAGGGTGCTTTATGATTGATTTTGCTGACGAGGCGGTGATAACCGTCATCTCGGGAAAAGGAGGCAACGGCTGCGTTTCTTTCCGCCGGGAGAAATACATCCCCAACGGCGGACCCAACGGCGGAGACGGCGGGCGGGGCGGAGACGTCATCTTTACCGTGCGCCGCAACCTCAGAACCCTTGCCCACCTGAGGTTCCATCCCATCTTTAAGGCGCGGAACGGGCAGGACGGAATGAGCTGGAACAAGTACGGCAAGGACGGTGAGGACGTGGTCATTCCCGTTCCCCCGGGCACGATCCTGCGCGACGCGGAGTCCGGAGAGATAATCAGGGACTGCAAGGACGACGAGGACGGAACGACGCTCGTGTTCCTGCACGGCGGCAAGGGGGGCTGGGGCAACGTGCACTTCAAGAGCAGCACCAACCAGGCCCCGCGCTACGCCCACAAGGGAACGCCCGGCGAGGAGAAGAAGCTGAAGGTGGAGCTTTCCGTCATGGCAGACATAGGGCTCGTGGGCTTCCCCAATGCGGGAAAGTCCAGCCTCCTGGACTACTTTACGAACGCCCGGCCTAAAATCGCCCCCTATCCCTTTACGACCAAGGTGCCGAACCTGGGCGTACTGCACGTGGACGAAAACAACGACATCATCATTGCGGACATCCCCGGCATCATCGAGGGGGCGTCCGAGGGGGCGGGGCTCGGCATCCGCTTCCTCAAGCACATCTCCCGGACGGCGGGCCTCCTTTTTATGATTGACTGCTCGGACGAGAAGAGCCTTTCCGCCTACGATGCGCTCGTCAAAGAGCTTTCCAGCTACGGGGAGGGGCTTGCCGAAAAGCCCCGGATTGTCCTCTGCAACAAGATTGATCTGGAGGGCGCGCCCGACATGGCGCAGCGGGTCAAGGAGGGAATCCTCGCGGAGGGGGAGAACGTGAACGTCATCCCGGTCTCCGTCATGGCGCGGACGAACATGGGGGCTGCCAGAAAGGCGATAATCGAGCTTGTCGAGAAGATGGAGCGGACGCATGCGCCGGGCCGCAACCATGCCGGGGACTCCGCGGACCGGGGCGAGAAGCATTCCAGCTTCCTGGAGACCCGCTCGGTGGACGAGAGCATGGAAGTGCAGTTCCCGGGACAGGAGCCGCAGGAACAGGAGGCGTGATGAGGATTGCAATTCTGGGGGGCAGCTTCAACCCCATCCACATAGGCCATCTTGCCCTCGCCGACGAGGTTTGTTCGGTGCTGGGCTACGACCGCGTGCTGTTCATTCCTACCTGCAAGGCTCCCCACAAGGATGCGCGGGACATTGTGAGCGCAGAGGACCGGCTTCAGATGGTCCGCCTTGCCTGTGAGGGAGACGGGAGGTTCGAGGCGGAGTCCTGCGAGATTGACCGGGGCGGGGTCTCCTACACCTGGGACACGGTGGCCTTTCTGGAAGAGAAGTACTCCGGCGTTCTGGAGGGGAAAATCGGCCTCATAATGGGCGACGACCTCCTGCCGGGCTTTCACCTCTGGAAAAACGCGCAGGAGCTTGCCGCCAGGTGCCGGCTGATTCTGGCTCGGCGGCCGATGACGCTTGAGAGCGCCTCCCATGCCAACAAGCCCCACGGGGCGTATGCGGAGGCGGACTTTGCTTCCAACCTGGACTATGATCCGTCCGGCGACCCCCTCTTTGACGGGGCGGACAGGCTTTCCAACGCCGTCATCCCCCTGAGTTCCACGGATATCAGGACGAGGGCAGGGGAGGGCAGGGGCTTCAAGTACCTTGTTCCTGCCGCCGTTTTCCGCTATATTATCGAAAGAAGGCTTTATACTCATGGAAATAACTAAGGATTTGATTGACCGGGTGAGTGCATTTGCCAGGGCCGCGGAAAAGAAGGAGAGGTGGGAGCACAGCCTCAGGGTCGCTGCCACGGCGGAGCTGATGTGCAATATGTTCGGCGTGGATCCCGCCAAGGGTTATCTGGCCGGGATTGCGCACGACATGTGCAAGGATCTGGAGGACGCGGAGCTCCTCGCCCTCGCCTCGAAAGACCAGCAGCCGATTTCCGAGGTGGAGAAGAAGAAGCCTGCCCTCCTGCACGGAAGGGCTGCCGCAATGAAGCTTGAGAGCGACTTCGGGGTGAAGGACGCGGACATCATACAGGCGGTTTCCCGCCACACGATGGGCGGGGCGAGCCTCTGCCCCCTCGCCAAGATAATCTATGCGGCGGACAAGATAGAGCCGGGCCGCCCCCAGTCTACGCAGGAGTACCGGGACGCGCTCTTTGCCAAGAGCCTTGACGGACTGACCCTTGCCGTCCTTGAGGAGAACATGCGCTACCTTGAGTCCAAGGGTAAGAAGGTCGCTGATGTGAGCGTGCGCTTCCGCGAGAGCCTCAGGCGGGACATTACCCGCGATGCGCAGATGGCGGCGGGCATGGCGGGAGGCTTCTAGGAATGAGGCTGAGCCGGGAGCAGAAGAGCTTCGCGTTCATCCTGTTTATCCTGATAATCGTCGTCATGGTCATCGTCAGGGTTGCGATGTCTCTGGTGCGTGATCCTGTCGCGGACAAGCTCAAGAAGGATCAGGTCGTCAAAGTCCTCTTCGTCATCCGGGGAAGGGACGGCACTGCGCTGTGTTCTGATGTATTCCTCTACTATCCGGAATCCAAGAAAGGCGCCGTCATTGACATTCCCGGCAACACCGGTTCCATCTGGAAGAGTCTGGGGCGGGTTGACCGGATAGACGTGATTTACCGTGACCGGGGGATGGATGCGTACATCGACGAGCTGGAGGAGCTTTTGGGGCTTGAGATTCCCTTCTCCATATCGATAGGGGAGGATGAATTCGGCCGCATGGCGGATTACCTGGGCGGGCTTCCGGTGTTCATCCCTGAGCCGGTGGATATGAGCGACGGCTCGGGAGGCAGGTGGCTTTTGCCCGGCGGCTCCGTCAACCTTGACGGCGAGAAGCTCAAGGACTACATGGAGTATATGCTGGACGACGAGGACGAGACGGCGAGGGACGGGCGGAGGCTCATGGCATTCACCTCTTTCCTGACCGCGCTGAAGAACAGCCGCCCGGACATGCTTGACAAGACCAACTTTGCCTATTACTCCTCCTGCATGCACGGCAATGTGGATGAAGACGGCCTGTACGAGCTGCTGTCGCTGCTGACGGACTTTGACTCCAACTTCCTGACGACCCAGTCCGTGCTGGGCAGCGAGAGGCTCGTGGACGGGAAGAAGCTTATCTTCCCCTTCCTGAACGGCCAGCTGGTCAAGGACGTCGTCAAGCAGAAGGTCCGCATGCTCATAGCCAGCGACGACCAGGACAACAGGCGTGTCTACGTGGTGGAGGTCCTGAACGGAACCTACCAGCAGGGGCTTGCCCGCAATGCCTCGATCCTCCTTGAGAATGCGGGCTACAGCATCCTGCGGGTCGGGAACGCAGACAGGATGGATTATGAGCACACGGTCATCATAAATCATATAGGCAACGAGGTGGCGGCAAGGACGCTCGGCGACTTCATCAGCTGCTATAACATGATAGATGAAGAGATAGACTTGGGCGACGACAGCCCCGAGGACGTGGATTTCACCCTTGTCCTCGGCGGTGACTGGGACGGGCGCTATGTGCGCGGTGGCTTCGGCAAGGAAGAGGCCGAGGCTAAGGATTGATTTTTTTATAGGAGAAAGATTTTTATGGAAAAGACAGAGAAGACTACGGAACAGAAGGCTTTGGAGCTGGCGCAGCTGATGGAGGACGGAAAGGGGCAGGATGTCTCGGTTCTGGATATATCCAAGCTGAACAGCTGGACGGACTACTTTGTCATTGTCACTGTGACGAGCGGTGCACAGGCGGAAGGTCTGTACAAATATGTGAAGGATTACAATAAGGAGAACGGACTTGAGTTCCATCAGACCGGCCACAAGGCCCCGCAGGGGAACGAGTGGATTCTGCTGGATCTGGGAGCCATCGTCATTCACCTGATGACCCAGGAGGCCAGGGACTTCTACGAGCTGGAAAAGCTCTGGCACGCGGGGGTTAAGCTTCGATAGAAGCGCACTGCGGTAAGCGGCTTGCGCTGCACAGGGAACAGGCCCTCAGGCAAACGCAGGTTCGCCGGGGCCGCCCTGAAGCTTAGCAGGCAGCTGCCCGCAGGCTTACATCAAGTCGTCAAGCTCGGAGGGGTCTGAGTCTTCTTCGATTTCCTCGTCGTCGTTGTACAGATCGTCGTCGTCGAAGCTGCGCTTGCGGTTGTCATAGCCGTCCTCTATTTCCTGATCATCGAACGGTTCGTCATAAGGGTCATCATCGACACCGAATGCGTCATCGTATGACTCCTCCTCGTCATTCTCGAAGTCGTCATAGTCATCGTCCTCTTCGTCGTATTCGCTTTCCTCGTCGTAATCGTCGTCATCGTAGGAAAAACCCGCCATTGAAGAGAACTCCAGAAAATCGTCAGCATCCGCCATCGTGACTGCTCCTTGTAAAAATTAGCCTTCCCAAACTAATTCCCAGCCCACACTCCACTCTAATTGACATAAGGGCTTTTGTCAATTGCTTTTTACTATAATTTGTTTCTTGAAATTCGGGGCTTGCTCATTGACTAACGCTATATTTTACAATATGATATTGCCCGTGCTGTGTCCGTTTACGACCCGTGTCACCGGGGAGGGCGGACGAGCAGATAATTTTTCTTTATTATGGGGGAAAAAGCAAGTGGTAAAAATCAGACTTAAGAGGTTTGGTACCAAAGCCCGCCCTGACTACCGCATCGTCGTCCTTGACGCGCGGAAGCCCCGCGACGGAGCTACGATTGAGGAAATCGGCCAGTACCATCCGATTGCGCCGGAAGGCAAGCAGACGAGCTTTAACGAAGAGAGGGCCAAGTACTGGCTCAGCGTGGGAGCCCAGCCGACGGCAATTGTCAAGAAGATTTTCAATACGAACGGCTTGTCAGTAAAGGGACAGAAGATTTCCAAGTAAGTTGCAGGGAGCTAAGAGGAAATGGAAAAAGACCTGATTGAATACATAGCGAAATCATTGGTCGATGATCCCGCCTCTGTCTCTGTAACGGAAACCGAAGGCGAGCG
>CADBRC010000142.1 GCA_902796985.1 uncultured Spirochaetaceae bacterium | reverse complement strand
CCGCTTCGATGCGGCGGACTTTGAGATAACGAGTTTCCCGCTGCGTGCGAGCGAGTGGGAGACCGTCGCCTCGGCATACCCGGAGCATCAGTTCGTGCTTGCGACGCAGCTTCCCGGTTCCTTCCTGCTGGATTTGTCCGGGGGCGGAATCGGGAGAAAGGCTCCCTCCGTGGAGTACGTCATACTGAGAGGGTGCAGCCCTTCCGCGCTCGCCGACGAGCTTGCCGCCCTGCACCCCGACCTTGCCGTCGCATATTCTTTCTGGGAGCCGCCCTTCGACTGGCTGGCCCTGAACGATTCGATGATCGGGGCGCGGCTTCGGGAGAAGGGCATCCGGACTGTCTGCAACCCTTCGGCAACACAGCTCCTGTGCTTTGACAAGGCGGAATCTTCCCGCTTCCTTTCGTCAAGGGGATTCGCATGCGCTAGGTGCGTCCACGTCAAGCGAGAGCTCTACTGGTGCGAGCGGGGCAACAGCGCGATAGAGAGCAACGTCTACAAGGAATACATCTTTCAGGAGCTGGAAAAGCTCCGCTATCCCGTCATCGTCAAGCCCGCCTACGGGCTCAGCTCCTACTCCATGCTCAAGGCCGTATCCCCCCGGCAGGTAATCGCCTGCTTGAACTCCGGCAAGACCAAGACCGACAGTCTGGTGGAGGAATACATCGACGGCATACAGGCCGGGGCGGAACTCTACGGACGGGAGGGGGTGTATACCGTCCTGCCGCCTTTCCTCTTTTCGACGGACAAGTGGGGGATCACCAGTCCCAAGCAGGGGATCAAGCTGGGGCCGGTGACGGGGCTTTCTGTGGACTCGCACAGAACTGCGGACGGCGATGCCGATGATGCGGGGGCTGGTTGCCTGGCTCACGGCCCCTTGTCTGAGGCCGACGGTATGCGGGCCGACGCGATGGGGCTGTCCCTCCGCCAGTCGATTGCTGGGCTTGAAAGGACCCTTGCCCGGCTTGCGACGGAGCTGGAACTGGACGGTGTGGCGCAGGTGGATCTGGTCTTCTCGGGAGGCACGTGGCACATAATCGAGGTGAACCCCAGGCTTTCCGGCCTGAGCGATACGGTTGCGGCTTCGACCGGAATCCTGCCGATACAGAGACTGCTTGAGGCGGCGCTGGGGTCGGGAGACGGGAAGTGGCGGGAGGAGGCCCCTTCAGATCAATCCTTCCGCCCGATATGCAACTTCAAGATTCCGATACTGCCACCGGGCGACTTGGAGAAAATCGCATCCCTTCCCTATATCCGCGCGGTCAGGCAGCTGGAGAACAAGGCCGCCAAACAGAAGCGGGAGGTCGGCTATTCGGAAATCATCATAGAGGGGGAGGGGGGCTTCGGGGATATCTCCCGGCACTTGGATGAGCTGGAGGCCCTCTTCCCCGGAATCATTGACCCCAGCTTCCGTTCCAAGCTTGAGGAGATGGCGGCCCTGCTGAGCTAGCTGCAGGCTAGCCGACGCTGGTTTGCCCGGCGAGGACGGCCTGGTAGTCCTGCCAGTTCTTTTGCAGGAGGGCGGGCGTGTCCAGTCCGTAGGGGCAGCGGGAGGCGCATTTTCCACAGTGCAGGCAGCCTTCGATTTTGCGCATCTCCTCCTGCCATGCCGGGGTGAGCCAGGCGGCGGACGGGGCGCGGCGCAGAAGGAGGGAGGTGCGGGCGCAGTTGTGTATCTGGATACCGGCGGGACAGGGCATGCAGTAGCCGCAGCCCCGGCAGAAGTCGCCCGCAAGTTCCGACCGCTCCCTGTCTATGAACGCCCTCAGTTCCTCCGTCATCCGGGGAGTTTCTTCCATATATGTAAGCCATTCGTCCAGCTCCGCCTCCCGCTGGATCCCCCAGATGGGCATCACGTTGTCAAACTGCGTCATGAATGCCATCGCCGCCCGGCTGTCGGTTATGATGCCTCCAGCCAGCCCTTTCATCGCGATGAAGCCGACCTTATGCTCCTTGCAGAGGGCGACAAGCTCCTCCTCCTTGCGTGACGCGAGGTAGCTGAACGGATACTGGAGGGTTTCGTAGAGGCCGGAGCGGGCCGCTTCCTCGGCGACGGAAATCTTGTGGGCGGTAATCCCGATGTGGCGGATCTTCCCCTCCCGCTTGGCCTCCTCCATGCACTCGTACATGCCCGTTCCGTCGCCGGGCCGGTAGCACTGCCCTGCCTGGTGGAACTGGTATATGTCTATGTAGTCCGTCCTCAGTTTTTCCAGCGAGATTGCGAGATCCCGGCGGAAGGCGTCGGGGGTCTTTGCCATTGTCTTGCTGGCTATGAAGATTTTGTCCCTCATGCTCTGGAATGCCTCGCCCAGCTTGTCCTCGCTGTCGGAGTAGAGGCGGGCCGTGTCAAAGAATGTCATGCCGCCCTCGTACGCCCTGCGCAGGAGGGAGACCGCCTGCTGGGTGGAGTCCCTCTGTATGGGGAGCGCGCCGAAACCGTTCTGGGGGGATTGTATACCTGTCGTACCAAGTGTTATGTCCTTCATCAGCACCAGTATATCACGGAAACGAAAAATTGCATAAAACAACATTGGCTTCCGCACCACGAAAGCCCCCGACGGACTCCCCGCCGGGGGCTTTTTGTTTTCCCTCCACCTTTCCCTGCCCGGTGAGCGCTTTTCGGAAACCGCCGGATTGACGCGGTCAGGCATCCAGCTTCTTCTCTATCCTTCTCCATCCCCTCCCCCAAAAATTTTCCGACATCCTGAGTTCTGTTCCGCCATCTCCTCCGCAGCTTTCCCTGTCTCTCCTAAGCACCAGCCTCTGTTGCCCGACTCCGTCTGCTGCCCCTTTGCCAGGCATCCTGGAGCCCCTTCCGGGCCTCTTCACCCGCGAATATAACATTTCGCGCCGGAGTGTTATGTTCGCGGACCGGCCCCGGAGCGTCCGTCGGCATGTAGCACGATCCCTTCATCGGGGAGGGGGG
>CADBRC010000141.1 GCA_902796985.1 uncultured Spirochaetaceae bacterium | reverse complement strand
GACAGTATCGTTTTCATAGCGAGCATGACGCGGCTGATTTCTCCGCCGGAAGCGACCCGCTCCAGAGGCAGCAGGGGGGAACCGGGGTTCGCGCTTATCAGGAACTCTATGTCGTCCATCCCGTAGGGGCCGCAGCGCTGTTCGATCGCATCGCCGGGCTTCACCTTCATGGAAACCTTAAACACCGCACTCTTCATGCCCAGCTTGGCGAGCACCCCCATGATGGCGGCAGACATGCGGGCAGAAGCTTCGGCCCGCTTGCCGCTTATCGCCTTCGCAGCAAGGTAAACCTTCTTCTCAAGCCCGGCGACCTCCGCCTCAAGGGCAGACTTATCCTCTCCCGCGCCGCCGAGCCTCGCGGCTTCCTCCCGGGCATTATCCGCCCAGGCAAGCAGGTCGGCGACCGTTGCGTTCTGGGAGACATACTTCTTCTTGAGCTTGTAAATGAGCTCCAGCCGGTCCTGCACCTCGGCAAGGCGGTCGGGGTCATAGACAAGGCCGTGCTCGTATTTCTGTATCTCGCTGGAAATGTCCTCCAGCTCGTAAAATGCGTTCTGCAGCCGCTCGCTTATCGGCGAAAGCTCGGGGTCAGACTCGACTGCCCGCTCAAAGGCGGAATTCAGCCGCCTCATGCAGGGGATGACGCCCCCTACCCCCTCATCGCCGCCGTCCAGCTGCCGGACGGCCTCGCCGATGTCGGAACAGAGCTTCTCGTAGGAGGACAGGCGGCTCTCCTCGGCCTCCAGCTCCTCCTCCTCCCCGTCGGACAGCTTGGCCGCGTCCAGCTCGCCGATGGCAAAACTCAGCATCTCAAGCCGTTCCTGCCGACCCTTCTCATCGGTGTTGAAGGACGAAAGAAGCCTCCGCTTCTCGACGAGGCCGTTGTAAAGGGATGTGAACGAGGAGACCTCATCGACTATCCCGGCGTAGATGTCCAGGTAGCGGCGGTGCTCGGCGACTTTCATCAGCGACTGCTGCTCGTGCTGCCCGTGCATGTCCACGAGCGTGGAGGCGAAGTCGGACAGATCCGCCCGCGTAACAGGCACACCGCCAATCCACGCGGATGACTTACCGCTGTCCTTGATGGTCCGCCTGATGATGACACGCGAATCCTCAGCCTCTATGTCATGGGAGGAAAGCCATTCCTGTGCTTCCCGTGAGTCCTTTCCCAGAAGGAATGTGCCGGAAACCTGCGCCTCGTGAAAGCCCGTCCGTATCTGCTCAGCCGAGGCCCTGCCCCCGAGCAGGAAGGCGAGGCTTCCGATGAGGATGGACTTGCCCGCGCCCGTCTCGCCGGACAGGACGGTGAAGCCCTTTCCGAAATCGACGTGCGCACTGTCTATGAGGGCAAAGTTCTTTACGTCAAGCTCCTCAAGCACGCGGACCTCCCGCCCAGTTGAGTTTGCTCTGGAGCGCGGCATAGAACTTCTCCTGCGTCGAGCAGAGCAGGCGGGCCTTGTAATCCGTAAGGCCGAGGATTATTACGTCTCCTTCTTCCAGACCGAATGAAAGCTGGCCGTCGGCGGTAAGCTCCACCCCGATGCGGGACGGAAGGACGGTTATCGCGATTTCTCCGTCCGCACCGAAGACGAGCGGCCGGGCGGACAGGCTGAAGGAGCTTATCGTCGTCAAAAGCATCGCCTCCATTGTGGAGTCCACGATGGGACCTCCCGCCCCGGCATTGTAGCCCGTGGAACCGGTCGGCGTAGAGACGATGACCCCCGTCACTTTGAAGGGGCCAAGCAGGGCGTGGTTGTAGGCAACCTCAAGGTTTATCAGGGAAGAGTTGGACTTGCCCGCAATCACGATGTCGTTCATGCAGTTGGTCTTGAACACGGTCTTGCCGCCCCGCAGGACCTCGGCCTCCACGAGGCTCCGCTCGCTGACGTATGCGCTGCCCTCAAGGTAGCCGGTCAGCTCCTCCTTCCATTTGGAGACCTGTATGCTCGCAAGAAAACCGAACTCCCCCAGGTTGACCGCAAGGACCGGGATGCCGAGCGGGGCACAGCCCCTGCATGCAAAGAGCACGGTACCATCCCCTCCGAGCGTTATGACGAAACTGTATCCGTCGAATGAAGGGGAAAGGTTCTTGTTCCTCATGGTGGAGCCGTCATACTCAAATACGTCGCACTCCACCCCGCGCGCCGACAGGAAGGCCTCTATCTCGCTCCCCAGGGCGACGGACCCCTCTTTAAACGAATTCTCTATGACAAGGCACTTTTTCATATACACCTGGATTACACCTCAGAAGCAAAAGTCACGGGAGCGACTGCAAGACCTTGACGATGCGGGCAGCATCTTTCTGGCCGAGCCGCGGGTACAGGGGAAAGAGGGCGCAGCGGAGCAGCAGGGAGTTCGCACAGATGCATGACGGAGCAAGCTCCTCCTGCCTGAGGGCTATGACCGAATTCTCGTATGCCTGCCTGACCTCTATTCCCTTTTTCTGGGCGTATGACTTCACGTCCTTGAAGCCCGTGTTAAGAACGAGCGGGAAAGAATAGACCGTGGAGGCTTCTCCCTCTGCCCGTGCATAGGTCTTGTGCCGGCCGCTCATTATCGCACGCGAGTACAGGCCGAACAGCTCCCTGCGGACGGCCTCGTTGCGCCCGTATTCCTTGAGTTCTACGTATGCAAGAGATGCGTTCATGTCAGGCATCAGGTCCGTCGAAGGAGCCGCATCGCCCAGCGCCTTAAGCGGAATCCACGCCTTGCGGGTCGGAGCCATAAGGACGGCACCACCGCCGGCAGTGACAATATCCCTGTCCTCCATGCCGAAAATCGCGTACGAACCGTACATCCCGGCAGCCTTGCCCTTCGGTTTGTTTTCCCCGCTCTCCTCCTCCTCGCCAGAAGCAGGGTTCTTCTCGGGGTAGCGGGCAAGGGCAGTCTGAGAGATGTCCTCTATGACGGGCACCCCCAGGGACAGGAACGCATCGATATCAGGAAGCACCCCCATCGACTCCGTAAGAATCAGGAGTTTGCCTCCCTGCCTGATCCCTTCGGCGCAAATCTCGGTCGTAACCAGCCCCGTCTCTTCACATACGTCGAGGACAAGGGGCCTGTAGCCCAGTTTCTCAAGGGTCAGAATCTGCCAGCAGGGGGCAAGGGCGCTAATCATAACAGAACAGCCCTTCTCCACTCCAGAGTCGCCGGAAGCAACGAGGGCAGAGAGGGCATACTCAAGGGCAAGGGAAGGGCTTCTGAGCGCCAGTGCACCGTCACAGGAGGTGTTCTCCTTGACGGACTGAATCAGGCGGGTACAAGCCTCGCCCGGCCCCAGACGCTCATCGACCATGCAGACAAGCACGGCCTCCATCTCCTTGCGCCGTATTGTTGAGCTATAGGTATTTATCATTGCCTAAAATGTCTTCAAAATCCAGCCGATTATGCGCTCGCCATCTGCGGGTCGATAATCTTCTGCAGTTCCCCTGCGCTGAAAATCTTCCTGATGTCGAGTATAATCAAGTAGGACTCATCCTGCTGGCGGACGACACCCTCAATGTACTCGGTGCCTATGCCGCTGAACATCTGTGGCGGAGGCTTTATGTCGGTCCTGTCAACAGGGATAACGCGGGCCACGTGGTCGATGATGATTCCTATCTTGTTGTCCTCGATGTTCAGGATGATGAAGCCGCCGTCGTCATCGGCGAAATCCTCGTCAGTCTCCTCAACCTTGTTCACCAGCTTGATGTGGAAGCGTTTATGGAGGTTTATAATCGGGATTATCTCGGCACGGAGATTTATGATTCCCTCCACGTAGTAAGGCGCGTTTGGAATCGGCCTTACGTTCTGCACACGGACAATCTCCTTGACATCCATGATGTCCACACCGTAAAGCTCCTCACCCAAGCGGAAAGTAACGAGCTGGAGCATCTTATTCTCTTCGGCCATCTTTTTCTTCTCCTAAAAACTCAAGGGCGACTTAATCAAAGCAACCACCCTATATATTTTACACCACAAGGGCGCATTAGTCTACTATAAAAAGCGAGAGAACCCGCACTTTTTCGACAAGTCCCCTCTTCAATATATCGGCACATTCACAGACAGTCGCACCGCTGGTTATGAGGTCATCCACAAGAACGACCTCTTGGGGGATTATATCACGCCTCTTCATCCGTGTAAATCGCGCGGAGGGTCCATATACACCCCGCAGGACATGACGCTCCCTCAAGGACTTCTTCTTTTGCTGCGCACCGGACATGCGGACCAAAAGCCGCTCCACCCGGTAGCCGAACATAACCGTAAGAAGGCGGCACAGCTCGTCCACCTGATCCCAGCCCTTCCGCCTGATTTTGCCGGGCCGGGGCGGGACCGGCACCAGACAGGGAACCTTTCCGCCCCCGTACATCTGGCACAAAGCCTTGTGCACTGCGGCCGCAAACAGGGGCGACAGGCTCCGCTCTCCCTCTGTTTTCCAGGCGAACAGGAGGTTCTTGTACCAGAGCCGGTAGGAATACAGGGGGAAAATACCGTCCAGCCGGGAAAAAAACGGCTCCCTCCTGCATGTCATGCATATTCCCTGCTCGTTCAAAAGTGGTCTTCCGCAGACAGGACATCTCCGGAAAGAAAACGGGCGGAAATCCAATATGCGCCGCTTCGCGCAGTCCCCGCAGAGGGGAAGGAAAAGCGACGGCTTCCCGCAGCACAGACAGCTCGTTTCCCCAAAGAAGAAAGCGAACGCACGGGATAGAATAACCCCGGAAAAAAGCCGCAGACACAGCAGTGACCGCAGCGGCACAGTCAGAAAACTCAATCTCATACTATTATATATGGTAGGAAACCAGAGTTTTCCGACATTTCAGCAAGGATTTTAAAGAAAAACGGCTGGAAGCCTGCTTTGTCCCATCCAGCCGTCAGTCATCGTAATCAGTACTGGCTGTCCCCGTACCCGTGGCCCCTGCCGGAAGCTCCGTCGCGACCGAATCCACCCCGGCGGCCCTCTCCGTCAGGCCTCGGCCTCCTCGGTGGTCTGGGCTTGTCCTCTGCCTCGTTCACGCGGACCTTGCGGCCGTCTATCTCACGACCGTTCAGCTCGCCGATGGCTTTAAGGGCGGCATCGTCATCCGCCATCTCAACGAAGCCGAAGCCCTTGGATTGCTGGGTATAGCGGTCTTTTATGACTGCCACGGAAAGAACCTCTCCATAAGAAGCGAACTGCCCCCGGAGCGTGTCCTCCGTGGTCGCATAATTGAGGTTCCCAACATAAATTTTCTTGGACATACAATAATGATCCTTTGCCGTCTGACGGCGTGAAATTTGCAGATGACTGCTTTATTTCAGAGTACTATAACTTTTTTCAGCTGTCAAGAGAAAGGGAAAAGCACCCTTCCTAAACTTTTTCTCTTTTTTTTTTTACCATTGTGTGATAATATATATAATATGAAAAAGAAGGAATTTTATAATCTCTTGGAATCCGTCCCCAAGGCCGAGCTTCACCTCCATGAGGAGGCAGTCATAAGCAAGGAGACGATAAACAAGCTCTATAAGGAAAATCTGGGCGTAGACATGAACGAAGATGACCTGAAAAGCCTCTTCGACTACAATGACCTCGCCGGCTTCCTGGATTCCTTCATCGCCATACAGAAATTCTTCACCAAGATAGAAAACCTCTACTACGTCACGGATGACCTGGAGAGTTACCTTCTGGATAACAACATAAGCTACTGTGAAACATTTTTCAGCCCCACCTCCCACCTCAAAAAAGGCTGGGACTTCAAGGAGATGTCCAAAATTCTCTCGGACGGAGCTGAAAAGATACTGAGGGACACCGGTAAAACGGTACGCTACATCGTAGACGTGAGCCGGTCTTTCGGCGTAGAGAATGCACAGCACAATCTGGATCTGGTCATCGAGGCAAACAACCCCTACATCATCGGAATTGGGCTCGGGGGAAACGAGGAAGCGGCGCCTGCAAAGGACTTCCAGAGCGTCTTTGAGAACGCCATCAAAGCCGGCCTGCACGTGGTCGCCCATGCAGGCGAGACCGTGGAAAGCTGGTCCATGAAAGATGCCATCAATCTCCTGCACGTAGAAAGAATCGGGCACGGAATTTCGGCAATCCAAGACGAGCCGTTCGTCAAAGATCTGGCGGCAAGCAGGCTTCCTCTGGAAATCTCCCCCACAAGCAATACCTTTATTGGAAAATACGTCAAGACCCTAAAGGAACACCCCATAAAGCAGCTCTTTGATGCAGGCGTAAACGTCACGCTGAATACTGATGACCCGACATTCTTTAAGGTCTCCCTGATTGACGAATACTGGAACGTCTACAAAAACCTCCGCTTCTCCCTCGACGAAATAAAGCAGCTCATCATGAACGGCTTCAATGCAGCGT
>CADBRC010000140.1 GCA_902796985.1 uncultured Spirochaetaceae bacterium | reverse complement strand
CAGGGGACAGTCCGGAGACATAGGCTCCTGCAGGACGACATCGGCAGCGTAACCGGCAAGACTCCCCTCCTCCAGGGCCGCCCGCACATCCTGTTCGACCACAAGGCCGCCGCGCGCCGTATTTATGAGGTATGCCCCCTTCTTCATCCTGGCAAGGCTTTCCCTGTTGATTATCGACTTAGTTTTGTCCGTCAGAGGAGCATGAAGGGAGACAAAGTCCGACTCCCTGAGGAGCGTGTCAAAATCCACCGGATTGTCAATCTCCGGCTTGGGGGTCCTCGTACAGACGATGACCTTCATCCCGTAGGCTTTGGCAATGCGGGCAACACGGCTTCCGATGCTGCCGTAGCCAAAGATGCCCAGGGTCTTGCCTTCAATCTCAAAGAGGGGTTTTTCCCAATACACAAAATCCGGGGACCGGACCCAGCCGCCCGCCATAACGGAATCGGAATGAATCTGCACATGGCAGGCCCACTCGCTTATGAACGAAAAGACCAGCTGGGCAACTCCGGCAGTACTGTAGGAGGGGACATTGGTCACGGTGACCTTGTGCCTCCGGCATGCCTCCAAATCAACCACATTGTAACCGGTCGCCTGAACGCCGATGTACTTGAGCGAGGGGCATGCAGAAAGGATTTCTTCGGTGATGTTGACCTTGTTCAGCAGGACCGCATCGCTGTCCCCGATCCGGGCTATAACATCAGCAGCTCCGGTACGCGGGTACACGGTCAGATTTCCCAGCTTCTCAAGCTCTGTCCAGGACAAATCACCCGGGTTAACGGCATTCCCATCCAGTATCGTTATCTTCATCGTAATCCCCTTACTCGATGTCTATATTGAACTTAATCTGGTGGCTCTCGCCCAGGATATCTACGACGAAAACAGTCAGCGTGGAATGCCCGTGCGCCAGGTGGATGACGGAAAGCAGCCGCCTCTTGCTGTCCGGGTACAGGTCAGCCACGGAATACTTCTCGTTGCCCTGCACACAGAGCTCTCCCTTGCTCTCAATCAAATTGTCGTAGCTTATACTCTCCACCGTCAGCCCGTTCAGGGCGACATGGGTCTTGTAGGGAACGGCAACCTCCTGCCTGTCCTGATAGAGCCTGTATGTTCCGGCGGGCAGGTTCCGCTCATTGAGCAGGTAGTGGGTCTTTCCGTCACGGTCGTCTAAGGAGAGGCTCCCGATCAGCAGCTCCAGCTCTTTGCCCACCCGGGGCATAAGAAGCCGGGGATTGATACAGCTCTTGTTTGCCGTATCCAGCACCTGGAATTCCAGCCCGGACTCCCCTTCGTGCCAGGAGGAGTTTCCGCTCTCGCCGATTTTTGTTCCGCCGGATATTCTGCCGGACAGTCCTTCAGTAAGGCTATCCTCGTCAAGGTTACCGTAGACCGTCGAGATGTTGTCCCCGTGGGCTATGACGACCATATCTCCCAGCGGGGAGTCGAACCAGCCGTAATCACTTGTATGACCGCCCATGACAAGGGCGACTTCGCCGGAATCCGCTGCCTTCACGTCGGAGGAGCTTTCCCGGAATATAATGGAAGACTCTATCCGGCCCCCCCGCAACTGCGCGAAGTAGGAGCGGAAGGAATCCGCATTGGTTTCATCCTGCGGCCAGTCAAATGCGCCGCACAGTCCTGCGCCGGCAAGCAGGGCAAGGGCCGCCGCCGCGAAGGCCTTCCGCCTTTTCGTCATACTCATAAAAGGACCTCCCATGCCCGTCACCGCCTTGATATCGTCAGGCGGGAAATCTTGTTGTCCCTTCCGATGAACACGTGCTCGCCCTGCACCAGCAGGAAAGAGTTGTCCGCCTTGAATGACGTCGTGGAGAGCACCTGGTCAAACGGCTCCAGCACCGTAACAGTATACTCGCCCTTGTCACGGCTCAGGACGAACATCAGACCGAATTCCCTGGATTCCTCTATCTGCACGACCGTCCCGGGAAGGGGAATATGCGCACTGCGGGCTTCCTTCAGATCGGCAACCCCGAGTCCCCCCTTGTAATTGTAGAAAACCATGCCGGCATCGGCATTAAACCTTATCATGCGGAGGGTGTTGGAGTCCTCAGGCAGGTATTCATGAAAGATGACCTTGGGATGCTCACCGCTCGTCCTCTTGGATACAACGAAGCGCTGGGTCCTCAACCCGCTTATGCATGCAATCAGGCTGCCGTCATCGCTTATCGCCGCTCCGTATATGGCGGAGAGCTCGCTGCCCCCCGGGTAATACTGCTGGTCGATCCTGCCGTCAGCCAGTATGGAGACCAGCTGTCCGTCCGCAAATCCGATGACGCTGCCACCGGCAGACGAGGAGAATGCGGTTATGGGTGAATAGTCCTCGTACGCCCACCGCTTCTCGCCTGAAGCATCGAATCTGGCAACGCTGCTCCCGTTAGGGAAAAAGATGAAAATCCTGTCCTCAGAGAAGTAGGGAAAGCCAGGAGCATCCAGCGTCACCGCAATGTTTCCGTCGGGGGTCCTGACTTGAGTCCGGGAGTTGTCCGCATTGTAGACCGCATAGTAATTCGGGGAAATCGCCGCATTGAAGCTATAGGGAATGCAGCGGGCCATCTTGCCGTCATCGGAAAAGTAACCTATGGCCTGCCCGAGCTTGAAGGGAACAAGATTCCCTCCCGTGTCCGGGGCAGCCCCCTCCCGGTCTATGGCGATGGTCCAGTCCGGGGTAAGATGCAGCTCCTCCCCCAGAGGTCTGAAAGAGAAAATGATATAGAGGAGGCAGAACACACCTATGAGTATGGCAAGCTTTGCCTTGGTGTTATTCTTTGCAGAAATCGGGCTTTTTCGGTTCATACAGCTGCAGCCTTCAGGGCCAGATTCAAATCTTCTATTATATCCTTCGAATTCTCAAGCCCCACGGAAAGGCGGATAAGGTCGGGAGAAACACCGCCCGCCTCCAGTTCCGCATCAGTCAGCTGCCTGTGGGTAGACGAAGCCGGGTGCAGGACACAGGTATGCGCATCTGCAACATGGGTGGCAATCATCGCAAGCTTGAGATTCTTCATGAAGCGCTCCGCTGCCGTGCGACCGCCCTTGACCCCGAATGAAACCACGCCGCAGCTTCCGTTCGGCAGGTATTTCCGGGCAAGCTCATAGTACTTGTTTCCCTCAAGTTCCGGGTAGTTCACCCATGCGACGGCAGGATGGGAAGACAGGAACTGAGCAACTTTGAGCGCATTCTCGCAGTGGCGTGCCATACGGACGGGAAGTGATTCCAGCCCCAGGTTCAGTATGAACGCATTGAAGGGAGCCTGAATGGAACCGAAGTCACGCATCAGCTGGGCAGTCGCCTTGGTGATGAAGGCCCCTTCCTTGCCAAACTTGGTCGCGTAGGTTATGCCGTGGTAGGACTCATCCGGAGTACACAGGCCGGGGAATGTGTCCTTATGCGCCATCCAGTCGAACTTGCCGCCATCGACAATCGCGCCTCCGACACAGGAATCATGTCCGTCCATGTACTTGGTCGTTGAATGGGTCACAATGTCTGCCCCCCTCTCAATCGGACGGCAGTTGACCGGGGTCGCGAAACTATTGTCCACGATGAGCGGAACTCCT
>CADBRC010000139.1 GCA_902796985.1 uncultured Spirochaetaceae bacterium | reverse complement strand
TCGAGCAGGGCCGTCTCGTCGTCCAGGTTCATGTTGGCCCGGCGGCGGACTATCTCCTGCGCTTCCTCCGTCTCCAGCTCATCCTCGGGGAATTTCAGCTGATCCTTGCTTTCCTCAATCTTCTTCACTTCTTCTTTGTTCTGTCCAGCCGCACCCGCCTGCGCATCCGGTTTTTCCGGACCGGCGGAAGCAGTCTCTGGTCCTTCCACATTAACGGCTTCGTTTTCCGTTCCTTCTACGCCGCCTGTCTCTTCCTGCATATCTTTATGTCTCCAAACATCCTGTTCTGGTATATGTCAGCCATCTTCAGCTTGACGGCCTCAAGAATCGCCATGAACGCGCAGACAACGTCCAGTTCGCTTCCCTTCCTCGTGATGAGGTCAGTGAACATGCACTCGCCCCTGCGGTCCAAAAGCTCGTTCATCAGCGTTATCTTCTCGTTGGGCGTAATGTCCTCGCTCGTCATCAGGATGCGCTCGTCAGCGGAGATGCTCGTCAGGTTCCTGAATATCTGCTGCATGTTCTCGAGCAGAGCCCAAGTGTCCATCTTCTCCCACTGGTCCTCGTCGTCCTCAAAGGGGAGCATGCGCTCTATCTTCTTGCGCTCAAAGCTCCACTCGCCCTGTTCCTCCTGCTCCTCCATGAGGGAGGAGAGCTTCTTGAACCGCTGGTACTCAATCAGCTGGTCAACCAGCTCCATGCGCGGGTCTTCCATGCTCTCGTCGCCCAGGTCGTCGGAGGGCTTCTCGGGCAGGAGCGTCCGGCTCTTGATGTAGATGAGCTTTGCCGCCCACGCGTAGAACTCGCTCAGATCCTGCAGGTCCGTCTCCACCGCGTAGTCCAGATAGTCCAGGTACTGCTCGGTGATGTGGGCAATCGGTATGTCATAGATGTTTATCTGCTGCTCGCGGATAAGGCTCCAGAGCAAATCGAGGGGGCCGTCAAACTGCCCCACCGTGAATTTCCGTGCGACGTGCCCCTCCGCGCCGTCCATCCCGTCCACGCGGACGGCATCCTCAACCAATGTTCCTGCCATATACGGCCTCCGTAAACTCATTCCGGCCCTGAAGAAGGACGACACCCTGCCCACCCAAAGATGCAAGGGCCGCCCGGTATGCTTCCAGTGCCTCTTTACTAACATCGGCACATGCGGAGAGGATTTCAAGCATGGGACGCAGGACGAACTCGCGTTCCAGAAGCCGCTCGTGGGGAATGACAAGATCCGGCTCAGAGATCCGCTCATCTCCGAACAGTTCTATATCCAGGTCAAGGGGACGGGGGCCGTTACGGATTTCCCGGCTCCGGTCCCGCCCGTGGGCAGCTTCTATCCGGTGGCAGGCTGCAAGCAGGTCCCGGGGGTTGCCGCCGAAAAAGCCGGTCACCGCCATGTTGTGGAAGTCGTCCTGATCTGTCAGGTACATCGCCTTGCTCCGGTAGACCGAAGAGAAAATGGGTTCTGACAGGACATCTTTCAGGCTCCGGCAGGCAGAGCGAAGGATGCTGAGGGGAGGAAGCTCGTTGTATGATGTGTTGGAGCCAAGGCCCAGGACGACGCGGGTCATGTATAAACCTACTATATATGAAAGCCGGGGCTTTGTCAAAAGGTGGGGCGGAGCAGGAATGGCGTTTTCTTTCCGCGAAATTGCGTTTTTTTCCAGCTGCGGACAGATGTATTAGTCATGGAACACAAAGAGAACACCCCGGTTTTCGGGGACGACATCGTAAGCCGGACGGCGGCGGCCGCGTTCGGCCTCCGCTACCTTTACCCAATGCAGCGGCTGGTCATGGCGAACATCCTTGACGCGGCGGGGACGGCGGCGGGGGAGGAGTCCCCGGCCTTCGCCCGGCAGATAGTCCTGCTCCCGACGGGGGCGGGCAAGTCCTTCTGCTTTCTGGTCCCGGCCCTGCTTCTGGACGGCCCGACGCTGGTGGTCTACCCCCTGCTTTCGCTGATGGCCGACCAGAAGCGCAAGCTGGACGGGGCGGGCATTTCCTGCGCCGTCCTTGCGGGAGCTCAGGACAGGGAAGCGCGGGAGAAGGAGCTGCAGAAGATTGAGGACGGGACCGCCCGCGTCATCATTACGAACCCGGAAACCCTGCAGGCGGAGTCCGTCCTGTCACGGCTCGCTTCCTGCAGGATTGCCCACGTTGCCGTAGACGAAGCCCACTGCGTCGGCGACTGGGGCGACAGTTTCCGCCCTGCCTACCTGAAGCTTGGTAAGGTACTGGAAACGCTCCGTCCCCGGGTTGCGACGGCGTTTACCGCCACCGCGTCGGAGCCGGTCCTTGCCCGCATACAGGAAGTCCTTTTCGGCGGTGAGGCGTATGTCGTCAGGGGCGATGCCGACAGGCCGAACATCCGTTACTCCGTCATAAACTGCATGAACAAGCGGAAGGAGGTCCTGCGCCTTTCCGCGACCTGTCCCAGGCCGATGATAGTCTTCTGCGGCAGCAGGTACAAGGCGGAGGACATGGCCAAGGAGCTTGCCGCCCTGTACGGGAGTGATGTTGTCCGCTTCTACCATGCGGGCATGGAGAAAGAGGAGCGGAGGGAGACTGAGGACTGGTTCTTTTCGTCAGGCGACGGCATGCTCTGTGCGACCTGTGCCTACGGCATGGGCGTGGACAAAAAGGACGTGCGTACGATCGTACACCTGGAAAGCCCTGCCACGGTCGAAGAGTACATGCAGGAGTCGGGCAGGGCAGGTCGAGATGGAAAGCCTTCGTCCGCCATCCTGCTCTGGAGTCCCGGTGACGGCAGGCGTTTTGCGGGCGCTGCCGCCGGAAGCCGGGAGGGCCGGATGCTCCGCTACGCCCGTGCCGGGACGTGCAGGAGGCAGCTGCTGCTGGAGGCGCTCGGCTGCAGGATGACCGCATGTTCAGGCTGCGATGTCTGCGAGCGGGGAGGGGGGGAGTCCCCTTTTGCGGAGGACGGCTCCCGGGCACTTGCATTTATCCGGCGGCACAGAAAGTTCTATGACCGGGACTCCCTCTCGTCGGAGCTGATAAAGCTGTACAACCGGGCATGGCTTACGCTTTTTAAAGTCAACGTCTGGGAGCACAGCGACGTGGATCAGGTGCTGGACGCCCTTGAGGAGGAGGGTCTCATACACCGTTGCCGTTTTCCCTGGAAGGGCCGGGTCGAGGCCCTCCCAAATGCGACCGATTGCAAAGAGGCGCGAAAGCTGTTAAAATGAGTCCATGCTTTCCCCAATGAAGACGACAGAGCTGTTTTTTCCTGAGAATTCCGGCTTCAGCAAGACGGACATACGCTTCTTTACCGGCGAGCCGGATTTGTCCGCCCTGTATGCGGACAAGGCGGACGACAGCCTGTGCCGCCTCTTTGTCACCGACGAGACCGTTGCGGCCCTGCCTGCCGTTGCACCCTTCATTGAAAGGCTCAGAAGCTCTCCCGGGGAAAACGATGCCCTCATCGTACTGGGTGCGGGGGAATCCTACAAGACGATTGACAGCGTCCTCGCCATCGTCAAGGCTGCGCTGGAGCACAACTTTACCCGTTCCGCCGTCTTCATCGGCATAGGGGGCGGGGTTATTACTGACATGACGGGATTTGCCGCCTCGATTTTCAAGCGGGGAGTCAGTGCGGAATTCGTTCCGACGACGCTCCTTGCGGACGTGGATGCGGCAATCGGCGGCAAGACCGGCTGCGACTTTGAAAGCTACAAGAACATGATAGGGGCTTTCTATCCTGCCGGCCATGTGAACGTCTGGCCGTCTTTCGCGAAGAGCCTGAGCGACAGGGAGTTTGTCTCCGGCCTTGCCGAGGCCATCAAGACTGCCTTCCTCTTTTCGCGCGAGCTGCTGGACTTCATGCGCCAGAACCGGGATGCGGTTATGGGGCGCGATGTTGATGCGCTTTTCCGCATTATAAGCGAGTGTTCTTCCGCCAAAGCCGAAGTCGTCCACCGCGACTTCAAGGAGAAGGGGGAACGGGCATTCCTGAACCTGGGGCATACCTTCGGCCACGCGCTTGAGAGCGTCGCCGGGCTTGGCGCCGTGACCCACGGGGAGGCCGTCGCCTGGGGCATGGGACGGGCGCTCGATTTGTCCTGTTCCATGGACCTCTGTTCCTCGATGTTCCGCGACGAGGGCAAGGAGCTGCTTGCTTCGTTCGGCTATGACACAAGCCCCCTTCCGGCGGCCCTGCACGATGTGGAGGATGCTTCCCGAAAGCTGCTTGAGGCGATGAAGAAGGACAAGAAAAACGTTTCTACGTCAACTGTCCGCGTCATCATGCAGCATTACTACTGCGACACGTTCATTGCGGAAGCCCCCGACGAGGCCATCCTTGCAGTACTGAAGGGATGAAAGCCGCAAAGCTGCAGTATTTCTTGCCTAATTCCGTTTAATGCTATATAGTTGTTCCAACACACATTTCGAGGAACGCTGTATATGAAACTTACCTGTGGCATCGTGGGCCTGCCGAACGTCGGCAAGTCCACCATTTTTTCTGCCCTGACCAAGGCTCCGGCCGCCGCCGAGAACTACCCCTTCTGTACGATAGACCCCAATGTGGGGGTCGTTGACCTGCCCGACGAGCGGCTGGACTTCATGACCTCC
>CADBRC010000138.1 GCA_902796985.1 uncultured Spirochaetaceae bacterium | reverse complement strand
TTAAATTTTTTTTTTTTTTTTTTGATGTCATTTTTTCAAGCAGATGAATGTTCAGTTCGTACTGTCGCTGCAATATGTCGAGCTGCTTCTGCAATGTGTCGATTCTCTCGCTCAGAATCATATTTGTCTCAAGCACGGAGCTGTTGAAGTGCCGCTGAGTGTCCATATTCCGTATGAAAAGGAATTTGTTGGCCTTGCGGATGAGTTTTTTGAGTATAAGCCTAGGGCCTTTGTCATTCAAGTCAAAAAAATAATCTATGTTCTTGAAGGAGTCCGCGTTCTTAAAATATCGTTCTTCTGTTTTTGCAAAGGCCTTCAGAAACTCGGAAAGGAGGTCTCTTTTTTCGGTAAGGTAGTCTGTTATGAAAAAACGGTCAAAGCTCTTGGATGGCCTCAGTCGCGCGTTCCGTGCCGCAGCCCGTGCTGCAAGTTCCCTGTTGATTTTGGCGAAGTCAAATTCTGTCATTGTGAAAGGCTCCTCCGATGTTATAACAATAGTCCTTTGCGGGCATTGCGTCAAGGGCCGGGAATCAGGGTTCACATTGACTGCTGTGCAAGCTGTTTCACATAGTCAGGCTCCAGCCCGGTAGCCTGTGCTACGGACTCCACGGCAAGCCCCATCGCCAAGAGTCTTCTGGCAGTCTCTGTATTGGCCTCCTTCCGGCCTTCTTTCCTGCCGGTTTCTATTCCCCTTCTCTCTACGTCATGGTCGTGAAGGCTCCATGCAAGGTACTCGTTTATGAACGACTGCTCAAATTTCTTTGTCTGAACCATATTCGCTATCTCCCTTGTTATGTCAGATTCACAGTATAGCATACTTAGATTAAAAATCCACAGAGTTATTGGAATCCCCTTCGGTTTTCGTAAAATAGCGCAGTTGGATGGGTTAAAAATTCAAAAATAGCGCAGTTGAACGGGCTAAAAAGTCGAAAATAGCGCAGTTGAATGGCAGGAAAAGTAGAAAATAGCGCAGTTTGACTTGCAAAAAAATCGAAAATAGCGCACTATAGACGTATGGAACGGGAGAGCATAGAGACAGCCCTGCTTGAGCAGAAAGTGGAATTTGAGGAAAGGCTGGGGGAGGATATATGTCCCCGGCCGGAGGAGTTGCTGGTGAACTTGGACAGCAAGCTGGCCCAAGTGGTCATAGGCATCCGCCGTAGCGGCAAATCCACTATGTGCCTGAATGTGATAAAGAAGTCCGGCATCAAATTTGCTTATGCAAACTTTGATGATGAGCGTCTGATGTCAGATGATCCGCAGGATCTGAATGTTATTCTTGAATGCCTCTACAAGATATACGGAGACTTCAAATATCTCTTTTTAGATGAGATACAGAACGTGGAGGCATGGCACCTCTTTGTGAACAGGCTCCTGCGCTCCGGCATGCACCTGCTTATAACCGGCTCCAACTCCAAGCTTCTGGGGGGAGAGCTGGCTACCCACCTTACCGGGCGGTATATGCAGGTGGAGCTGTATCCCTTCTCCTTCAGTGAGTATTGTGGTTACAGGAGAATCAGTACGGCCCATGGAACAACCAAGGAGAAAGGGCTGCTTCAGGCGGCGTTCGGCGAATACATGATGGACGGAGGTTTTCCAGAGCTTCTGAAAGAGAATCGCAAGCAGGTCTACATAAACACGCTTGTGACCAATATCCTTGTGAACGATATAGAGAAACGGTATTCCATAAAGTACAAGGCGGCATTTGAGCAGCTCGCCGGTCACCTGCTGAACAATGCCCCTGCTACGATAAACTACAAGGACTTACGGCAGACATTCGGCCTCAAGTCCGACCACACGGCGGAGAACTATGTTTCATTCTGCAAGAACGCATACTTGATCTGCGGGCTGCACAAGTATTCGACCAAGAGCAAAATTCGGGTGCGCGACGAAAAAGCCTATGCCGCCGATGTCGCCCTGATGAACAACCGCGCAGATGCCTTTGCGGGGGCTAACCTGGGCTGGAGGCTGGAGACAATTATCTATATTGAGCTTCTGAGGCGCTATAAGAACGACGGCTGTGATGTCTATTACTATGGGGAGACGGCAGGAGAGACCGACTTCGTTGTATGCCGGGGACGGACCCCGCTGCTTCTTGTTCAAGTGAGCTATGATATCTCCTCTCCGAAGACACTCAAGAGGGAGGTAAACGGGCTTCTTCTTGCTTCGGCAAAGACTGGCTGCAATGAGATGATCCTTGTTACCGACCACGACGAGACCGCGATAGGCAAAGACGGTAAGAACATCCGTGTGGTTCCCGCCTATGCATGGCTGGTAGACCGCTGAGCGTGTTTTGCTGGAGGAGGTGCACTCCCTCGGTCCGCCCTTGTAAAATCCCCCGCCGAGTGCTATCATGCCGGAAGGTATAGTTTTATGGAAAAATACAAGTGCAATATATGCGGCTATGTCTATGACCCGGAGCAGGGGGACAGTGAGCTGGAGATAGCGGCGGGTACGCCATTCGAGGCGATTGATGAAAGCTGGGTCTGCCCGATCTGCGGGGCCAAGAAGCCTGACTTTTCCGTAATCGTCGAAGAGGGCGGTCAGGGCGAGCCGGTTCCTCAGGCGTAGCCAGGTGTAGGCGTGGAACTCCTTTCCCCTGCCGGAAATGTGGAGAAGCTCCGTTACTGCTATGCATACGGGGCGGATGCGGCATACATCGGGCTTAAGAACTTCTCCCTCCGCGTCAAGGCCGACAATTTCTACGGCGACGAGTATGAGCAGGTGGCCGCGATAAAGGCCGCTTACCCGGGACGCAAGCTCCACTGTGCCCTGAATATTTCCTTTCACAACAGCGAGCTGGACAGGCTTAAGGCCGAGCTGCCCTATTTCAGGCAGTATCCGATTGACGCGTTCATCGTGCAGGATTTGGGAATCGTCCCCCTGCTGCAGAAGGAGTTCCCCGACGCGGCCCTGCACCTTTCCACCCAGGCTTCCTGCATGAACCGTGAGGCCGTCAAGATGTACCGGTCGCTGGGCTTTTCCCGCATCGTGATGGGCCGGGAGGCGAGCCTTGCAGAGATTGCCGAGATAAAGGACGCGGTTCCTGACATGGAGCTGGAGTGCTTTGTCCACGGGGCCATGTGCATCGCGTATGCGGGCCGCTGCCTGATGAGCGCCTACCTGAACGGACGGAGCGCGCAGGAGGGCTTCTGCTCCCACACCTGCCGCTGGGACTACGACCTTCTGCTGAACCGGGGCTGGCTGGACGGCGATGCCGCCAAGCTGGTCGCCGAAAGCGGCGCGCTGGTCCTGCGCGAGAAGAAGCGGCCCGACGAGAGCTTCCCGATATACGAGGGCGAGCACTTCACCGCCGTGCTCTCTTCCAAGGACCTGTGCATGGTGGATCACCTGGCCGAGTTCAAGAAGGCCGGGGTGGACAGCCTCAAGATCGAGGGCCGGATGAAGAGTGTCTACTACGTCGCCCTGATCACCCGCGCTTACCGCAAGGCGCTGGACGCGCTGGAGGGCCGGATAGCGGAGGCGGAGGCCACCCCCTTCGTCGAGGAGCTGTACAAGGTCTCGCACCGCCCTTACGGAAGGGGCTTCTACTTCGATGCGGCGGAGGCGGATGTCGCGGTGAGCGGAGAAAGCTCGTCACCGTGGGAGCTTTCTGCTCAGGTGGGAGGTGCTCTTGGCGTGCAGGAGGCGGAACAGGTCTTTGCCCGCGCGGCCTCGCTCAGGAAGCGGCGGCAGGAGGAGTACGATGCGCTCGTCCCGCAGGCAAAGGCGGCTTATGATGAGCGGGTGCGGAACATTCCCGACCGCTACCTGCCCCCCGTCGAGCGGAAAGACGGCTGGCAGCTCTATTCTCTGAAAGTGCAGAACATGATGACGCAGGAAAGCGTACTGGAGGCGGTGGGGCCGGACTACGTGTCGCGCCCCCTGCCCGCAGGCGAATGGCAGCTGGTGAACCCGCAGACCGGCGAGGTCTACCGCTGGTGCTGCGACGGGCATCCCGCCGTCCTGTACACGTCCGTGGAGCTGGGCGAGAACGTCCTGCTGCGGTCGCAGGC
>CADBRC010000137.1 GCA_902796985.1 uncultured Spirochaetaceae bacterium | reverse complement strand
TCCGGCATCGTGGTTCCCGATATCTCGTCGTCTTCTTTCCCTTTATCGTAAACGTCGCACTCGCCCCGGGATCTTTTCCTCCGTGCCCGGGGTCAATCAGGATTGCCCCGATGCTATAGGCGCGGACATCCTCATCGGACTTGGAAGAAGACGACGAGATATCGGGAACCACGATGCCGGACGGCCCAGAGGTCACCGCTGCAGGACGGGCAGACACAGGTGCCTTGTCAGACACGGGAGCCTTGTCAGGCGCGGGATCCAGTTTCAATGAGACCGGAGCAGCCGTGGAAGCTGCTGCCGGGGCTGCAGCAGCCCCAGGATTCTCAAAATACTGCTTTGCCTCGGCCAGAAAGCCCGTTGAGGCGACAAGCATGCCGTCCTTCATCTCCGGAGCCTTCTGCTGCTCAATCGCCGAATAATCCTTTATGATGTAGCTGCCTCCGGAGAGGAAGGAAATCTGGTGCCCTCCCTTCTCCAAAACGCAGTTCTGGGAGAGGGGGTCCCAGTAGACATGTATGCCCTCAGCCCGAGCCTCCTGAAGGAGGTCCAGCTCCGCGGCATGAATGCCACTAAGCGGGTTGAGCAAGCTGAGGAAAGAAAGAAGGATGAAATGCCTAAGCCTCATCAAAAACCCCTCCTAGAGCGAATCCTTCATATACAAAAGTCCCTGCAGTCCGCCACGGATGACGGCACGGAAAAACTCCACAGCATCCATCCCGGGATGCGCAGGGCAGAGCCGGTCGAACATATTCAGCGTCGAAAGCAGGCTCCGGTGGTTGTAGTCACTGATATTTTCGGCAACTTTTAAAAATCCCCCATCACCCGTTTTGGAGCAGGGGCAATCTTTTTCTATTCTACCCAGTCGCCCGGCATAGTCAAAGACAAGCTTCCTCTCTTCCTCCGACAGTTCGAAGGCATCCGGAGGAAAGCCCTTCTCGCAGAACTGTTCGGTTCCAGCAAGGAAAGCGTCGGTATCCCGGTTTCCCGGCTCCAGACGGATTATTATGGAAGAGACCGCATCCTCTGCCGCCCTGACGGCAAGCCCGTGATTCTCGGACACAGCTATGACGTTGCCGCATTTCTCCACGTTGTTGCGAGGGAAATCCACTTTGTCCCCGATGGTATTCCTCGGCATAACGTTCCGGACATACGGCTCTGTCTCCGCCGTATCCAAGGAAAGAATCTCCTTGACCCGCCCCGGAATCGAAATCCATGCCCGCTCCGCACTCGTCCGTATGCAAGGAAGGTCATAGAGCGTGAAAGGCAGTTCCTGTCCCACATCCAGAGGAACACGGCGCCCCTCCAGTTCCACGGGCCGCTCGCCCAGCGCTATCCGCATGGCTTCCTTTGTCAGGTTCAGCCCCGAGGCGTAGGGGTAGGTCCAGCCGGACATATAGCCGCCGGAAAGGCGGGCTGCAATCTCTCCGACCATCGGCCCGGAGGAAGTATACTTTATGTCAGCCTTGGCCGCCCCGCAGGTCAATCCCAGGGAGGCTATACCCCGTGCGAAGGTTGCAATCAGCTCCTTCTTTTTGTCTCCATCGAAAACCGAAGGCATCGTATGCCCCATCTCAATGAAATAGGGCTTGTAGAATATGTGCCTGTCAGCGAAGCCCGTGATGGTCAGTGTCCCATCATAGAGAAGCGCATCGATGGAGAATTCAGGTCCGTCCATGAAGTCCTCCAGGATGGCCGTACCTGTCCTCGAGTAGGACACCGCCGCCTCCACGGAATGGAGGAATTCGTCAGCCCCTCGTATCAGGCGGCAGCCCCTGGCCCCCATGTTGTCAGCAGGCTTCACGACCTTAGGGAAGCTCATCTTGTCCAGCCCCTGCTTGAGATACGCCGCTATATCTCCTCGTCCGACTTTAACAAACGCAGGAGACGGAACGCCGGCCTTCTCGAAGCACGAACGCATCAGGGGCTTGTCACTCGCATTGAGCGCAGCCTGAAAAGAGTGAGCCCTCAGATGGCATTTCTCTGCGACATATGAAACCGAGGCAGAGAAATCCGTCCCCGCCGTAAAGACTGCGGCTAAAGAATCCCCCTGAGACAGGGCGAGATTCACCAGTGCCTCCCTGTCCTTCAGGTCCACCTGCTCGAACCGGTCGGCAAAAGGGACACAAACAGCCGAGGGGTTCGCATCCACGACAAGAGTCCTGTACCCCAGCTCGCGGGCAGCCTCTATGGAAGGGCGCTGCATGAGACCCGCGCCCAGAATCAAGATTTGTTTCTCTCCAGAAGAGTCAGACATCACTACACCTTCCTGCAATAAATCTCAAAGGTATCACCCAGCTTCATAACCCTGCTCTTGAAGGCAAGAATCTGGGGGGAGCATTTCCGCTGGCTCTCGGGGAAGCGCTCAGGGTGAATCCCCGTCGAGACGATTTTCTTCACCTCGAAGCCGTAACGTTTCAATATGGAGGCAGCCCTGCCCGGTTCCCAAAGGGTATAGTGGTCGGAAGGGCTCTGCTCGAAGAACGTATCCTTATTGTACCTCGCACTCACACCGGAGGCAGACGGAGTGCTGAAAGCGAATATGCCCCCCTTCTTGACAAGGGAAGACACTGCGCCCAAAACGCCGTCCAAATCCTGAAAATGCTCTATGACATACCACATGGTAAGCGCATCGAACTTGTCTATCCCAAACTGGGCACTTATGCCCGGATCAGGGAAAGAGGCGCAGATGGCGGGGTAATGAAGCTTACCCGTCACGTGGCTTACCGCATCCTGCGAGACATCGATCCCGAAGACCTGCCAGCCGGAGTCATTGGCGGCATCCAGAAAGGGACCCAGGGCACAGCCAACGTCAAGGATTGTCGGCGTGACGGAGGAATGGCGGCGGCGGTAGATGGAGTCTATCAGGCTCATCCTCCTGACTCCCTGCGCCTTTATGGAGGCAAAGTCCTCCTCGTAAGTCTTGCCGTACTGCTTCTCGTAATCCTCGTAGAAATAGGCCCGGTTGTACTCGGTCTGCTTCTCGTCCACGGTCCAGGACATATAGAGCATCCCGCATGAAGCACAGCGCCGGAAGGTTCGCGCCTTGGTACGTGCCACGACCGGATCCTTCTGTTCCGGCAGCTTCCGGCATACCGGACAAGCAATTCTTTTCCCGCGAGAAAGCTCCCTGACGAATGAAGAAAGAGTTTTTGTTTTTTCCCCGTCCCCTGCTTCCGGGGAAATTTCCCCGCACTCCCTGTACAGCTTCCCGGGCTCGGCAAGCAGGGATTTGAAGGCCCGCTCGCTCACACTGCCCCCCGGGATACAGGCAAAGCCATATTTCACGGCAAGCCTCTCGTGCAGGGGACTTGTGCCAAGCAGTATCACGGCAGCTCCCGCCGCAGCAGCCTCGAATGCGGTAAATCCGTAGTGACTGACAACCAGATCGTAGAGGCACAGCTGCTCCTTCAGGTTCTCGACAGGACCAGATATGCTCACGCCGGGACACTTTGCCCCGACAGTCTCGCGAAGCCTGGCGGCCTTCTCCTCGGAAGAAGCAACGCAGACTACAGACAGCCCGCAAGAGGCAAGAGCGACCGATGCAGGGAGCGAAAGGGACGCAGGATCCTCACCTCCAAGCACCACAATGGCACTCTGCAGGGGAACATTCCGCTCGCTCTCAAGCCTTCTGTGCCTGGGCAGGGGGATAAAAGTGGGGTCAGACAGATTTACGACCCTGTCGTCCTGTACGGCCGGAATGATATCCAGAAGGTAGTCCGCCCAACCTGAGTCGGCAGATCCCTCATCAATGGCAGCTACAGGGCATTTCGCCGAAAGGGAATTCACGAAATCTCCGCCTGCAGAGAACAAGTCCGTCACGGCGAGGCCATAGTATTCGGCATGATCTATGTCCCTCACAATCTGGCTTTCCTCCAACCCCTTGGCCTTGAACTCCTCCAAAAGAAGGGGAAGCTCGTCAAGAGTGCCGTCCCCGGGAATCAGGATGTCAGCCCCGGTCCCGACGGCAAGATCCAGACAGCGGCGCAGATGACCGGTTCCATGCCCCTTTTCCACGCTCGGAACAAGCAGCAGGGGATACCTGACGGTGTCTTTCTCCAGGGCCGCCAGTATCTGCGGGACCGTAAAAGGCTCCTTGACAGGAAGCTTCACCTTGCCGTCCGCCTCCATGACCGCATCCACCACTGCCTGTGCGCGCCGGTAATCCGCATAGACATCAACAGTCGTCCTCAAATCGGGATAATAAAATTCCTTAGGCGCACGCAGGAAAAGGCAGCTGAACTTGTCCGCATGGTTATAGAGGGCTGGCCCCACGTGCTCATGATCATAGGGAGAGGAAGTCTGCGGCGCGGCAGACACGAGGGAATGAGCGTTGAATATCTCTACTCCCGACCCATGCGGAAGCCCCGTCCAGGTTATGTAGTCCACGGGGGACGAGCCTTCCCTGTCCCTGTACTCATCGAGCAGGGCAGAGGCCGCCTCGTAAAAAAGGAAGGGGTTGTCAGCGGTCGCACGGACAACCACGTCGGCATTGGAAAGCTCTATCGTCTTGACAAAACGGTCCAGCACATCATCCCTGGACCCCGCATAAAATGAGTAACCCGCCGCTTTCGCGATGTCTTCCAGCTCCGGCCCGGAGTCCACGTCAGTCGCAAGGAAATATGCGTCGGCCTTGACCTTCTTCATTGCTGCAAGCGTCCATTCCAGAAGGCTCTTCCCCCCCAGAGGAAGCAGGGCCTTGCGCGGCAGCCTGGTAGATGAGAGGCGGCACTGGACGATGACGACCGTCCTTTTCTTCTTCCTATCAAAAATATCTCTGAAACGCATCATTCCTCCCCCATTTTGCCCCATGCCTCCAGAAGAGAGACCGCATCAGTCTTGAAACGGAAACGGTTCAGCCTGACCCAGTCCCTGGCCGCGCTAAAAAGCTTGACTGCCTCGCTCATGCCGCAGCGGCTTCTCGCCTTGAATGACGGGAAGGAACTTAGTGAAAGCTCCCCGTGATCCCTCCGGAAATCCGGAAGCAGGTTCTTCAAAAAGAACTTCAGATATGATATGTCCGCCGTACGGTCAGAGGCCGGAAGCTCATCAAAGAAGCCCAGAGTAAACGCGGAGGAAAGCAGAATCTTCTCGCCCCAGAGCCAAGCCCTGAAGAAAAGGTCCATTTCCTGCCAGTAGGGGGACTCTATCGTATGGTCAAAGCCCCCAAGTGCCTTAAAGGTCCCCACGTTATAGAAGCCCGCAAGGTCAAAGGGGTACAGGGTCATGGATTTATCAACTACGGAGAGGGATGACTCCACGTCAAACACCGAATTCCTGACGTTCGGCGTAAAGCGGACGGGGATGCCCTGCCGCTCGCTGTTCAGGAGCCGGGCAGCTACACAGAATATGCCGAAATCAGACAGCTTTTGGGCAAGCGACCTGGAGAACCTGAAATCCTGGACACACAGGTCGTCATGCAGTACCAGGGCATACGGAGTATCTATCTCCCCCATTCCCAGGTTCACCAGGTCACCGTCGCTCATTTTGCCGTGAGCACGGACAAACTTGACTTCCGGGAAATCCAGAGACAGGGTTTCGGTATTAAACGCAGGGTTCAGTATCTCCACGCTGACAATCTTCTTGAAACCGCAGGACAGCAAGTTTCTGAGAACCTGACTCCTGTACTGATTCACCGTCCTCTTTATGACGATGCAGGAAACGTCCATGAGAATGCGGGAAGGTTCCTCCATCCCTCCCAATATGGTCACGAAGACTTGCTTGGCGTTAAAAGTTGAAGGTATAATACTCATCACAGTTTCCGCACTTGCCAGGATACTCGCCCTGTATGTGGCT
>CADBRC010000136.1 GCA_902796985.1 uncultured Spirochaetaceae bacterium | reverse complement strand
TTTACACATTTTTACTGCTTTTCCTGCGTGATTTTACACATTTTTACAGAAAATCGGCTCAATCCAGGGTGTTGCCATGTCCATATCATCTCCCTTCCGTAGTCGGCCCGCAAAAACGGCCTTTCCGTAGGGCGCAGCTCAGGCCCGCTGTGCAGGGCTGGGTGGACGGCGCGCCCCGACCGCGCACCTATCGTGCATCACGGCTTCGGCCCTCGCCTGAATTTCGTCCTTAATTGTAACCCTTTGGCGTTGGATTGTAAAGGCTGATTGCGTGCAAGAGGAACTGGCAGCCGCAGCAAGAAGGCTTTGGCCAGCAAGCAAAACATCTGTAATAGGGCTACATTCATATTGTAATAGGACTAGTTGCACTTTGTAAATAGATTGTTTACAACTTGTAACTAGTCCTATTACATGTTGTAAACAGTACTATTACATCCTATTTGCTTGTGTCGGTAGACTCTCTTGCTTGTGCGGGTAGACTCTCTTGCTTGCGTGTTTTGCGGCTTTTTACAGTGCGAGTCCCATCATCTCCTTCAGCCGCTTTGCGTTCTTGGCACCGCTGCCGTCGGGGTGGTTGTTGAAGTAGACCTGTACCTGCTTGCCTTCGGTCCGGGCTTTGCAGGGCCTTGCCGTCGGGCAGCTGTGCCAGTTTGGGCAAGTCGCAGTAGACAAGCCCTGCCCCGCGCTCCGTAAGCCCTTGGAACACGGACGGGCGTATCCACTCGGCATGGCGGAATTCTATCAGGACTGGGTAGCCTGCAAAGGCCCCGATGAGCCGTGCGAGGTAGATCCTGTTTTCGTCCGTGTAGCGGAAGCCCTGGGGAAACTGGAACAGGACCGCGCAGAGCTTTCCCCTTTGGGCGAGTGGGGCGACGGCGCTCTTGAACTCCGTGACGGCATCGGCCCACCGGGGCGTGATTTCATGGGTGAGCAGGCGGTTGGCCTTTATGCTGAACTGGACCCGCTCTTCGCTCCGCTCGTAGAACGAACGCAGCCGGTCCGCCGTGGGCATGCTGTAGAAGCTGCTGTTGACCCCTTCCTTGACAAAAGCCCTGCCGGTCGCTATTATTGAGAATAATTCTCATATCAGTCAAGGGCATCTCTAAAAACTAGGCAAGCCCAGTTTTTAGAGAATGCCGTCGAGTCGTAAGTCGCTACAATATCGCGACTTACGACATCGCGTTTTCAGGGTTACCTCGAAAAACTGAAGTTTTTCGAGGTTCCCTCAGGTATGTTTTTTAGGGAGGGCTATCCGTGGCTTTGCTCACTGCCCAGGATCTGTCTCTGGGCTATGATTCCCGCATCATCGTAGAAGCTTTGAATTTCTCTGTGAATGCGGGCGACTATCTGTGCATCGTCGGCGAGAACGGCTCCGGCAAGACCACGCTCATGCGGACGATGCTCCGCCTGCAGGAGCCGGTCCGCGGCCGCGTCCTGTTCGGGGACGGGCTCAAGGAGAACGAAATAGGCTACCTGCCGCAGCAGACCCTTGTCCAGAAGGACTTTCCTGCATCGGTCAGGGAAATCGTCTTGTCCGGCTGCCAGGGCCGGTGCGGGATGCGGCCTTTCTACAATAAAGAAGAAAAGGCCCTTGCAGACCGGAACTTGGAGCGGATGGGCATATCAGAGCTTGCCGGCCGCTGTTACCGGGAACTGTCCGGAGGTCAGCAGCAGCGGGTCCTCCTTGCGAGGGCTTTGTGCGCAACGCGGAAAGCCCTGCTCCTTGACGAGCCGGTTTCGGGCCTGGATCCTGCCGCGACTGCCGGAATGTACGGGCTCATCAAGGAGCTGAACCGTGAGGGAATCACGGTGATAATGGTTTCTCATGATGTGGGGGCGGCTTTGCGCTATGCGACCCATGTCCTGCACATCGGGTCGAGCGTCTTTTTTGGAAGCAAGGCCGAATATCTTGCAAGCGAGCCGGGGAGGTTTTTGCGCGATGATTGAAACGTTATGGATGTACCTGCAGTACCCCTTCGTCCGCTACGCCCTTATAGTCGGCGTGCTGATAGCCCTTTGTTCGTCGCTTCTCGGCGTGACCCTTGTGCTCAAGCGTTTCTCCTTCATAGGGGACGGCCTGTCCCACGTTGCGTTCGGCGCAATGTCCGTGTCCGCCGTGCTGGGAATGACCAATGACATGCTGCTTGTGCTGCCGGTGACGGTTGTCTGCGCCATCCTGCTTTTGTGTGCCGGGCAGAATTCCAAAATAAAGGGAGACGCGGCCATCGCGATGATTTCCGTGGGTGCGCTTGCGCTTGGTTACCTCCTGATGAACCTGTTCTCCACGTCATCCAACCTGTCCGGGGATGTCTGTACCACCCTGTTCGGCTCCACGTCCATACTGACGCTGACTGGGTATGAGGTCTGGCTCTGCATCGTCCTGTCGGTCGCCGTGATTGCCATCTTCGTCCTCTTCTACAACAAGATATTCGCCGTGACCTTCGACGAGACTTTCGCCCGTGCGACGATGCGGGGGGCCGGCGGATACAACCTGCTGCTGGCGGTCATCATTGCCGTCATCATCGTGCTGGCGATGAACCTTGTCGGCTCCCTCCTGATATCTGCGCTTGTGATATTTCCTGCCCTGTCCGCGATGCGGCTTTTCCGCAGCTTCAAGAGTGTCACCATATTCTCCGCCATCCTGTCGGTTGTCTGCGCTTTCCTCGGGATAATCATCTCGATCCTTGCCGGAACTCCGGTCGGCTCAACGGTCGTTGCGGTGGATATGTTCGCCTTCGCAGTCTGCTGGCTGTCGGAGTTTGTGTCGGGGAGGGGGCGCAGATGAGCCGCCTTGTCCGTGCGGCGGGTGCCGCCGTGCTGTCTGTCAGCCTCTTGTCTTGCCTGACAGGCTGCGGGAAGAAAGCCGGGCAGTCGTCCGGGAATCCGGCCAATGCCCCCCGGGCCGCAAAGCAGGCTCCCGGTGTCAGCGACGTACTTGCCGCCGGAATGGCGGAGGCAGACAGGAAAGCCTCCGGAACTGACGGCACGGAAGGGGCTGCGGGTGAGGCAGCCCAAGAGCCAGAAAAGAAGCCTGAGCCCCAGAAAGCTGACAGGGGAGGGGAGACTCCCGCTGCCGCTTCATCCGGGGGGATAGACGTGGACCTGACGGCCCTTTCTGCCACGATGGTCTACTCCGAGGTCTTCAACATGATGGTTTCGCCGGAGAACTACATCGGCAAGACGATTAAGATGGCGGGGCAGTTCTATTCCTCGTATGATGAAATCAGGGACAGGCGCTACTATGCCTGCCTCATAATGGATGCGACTGCCTGCTGTGCTCAGGGCATGGAATTTGTTCTGGACGGCAACTACACCTATCCCAATGATTACCCTGCGGAAGGCGGACCGGTGTGCGTCACCGGCGTGTTCGACTCATACGAGGAGGACGGCTGTGCCTACGCTACGCTCAGGAACGCCCGCATGGCTTTTGTTCCCGGAGCGTCATCCGCAAACTGAAAAAAAACAAGCCCTGCAGTGCTTTGCACTACAGGGCTGTATGATATGCAGGAGGGGAGCGGGGGAAGCTGCCCGGCCTACAGTATCGATCGGATCATGTTGATGAGGGGAGACTCCTGCGCCTGCACCTTCATGCTTTCCTTGAGCGACTCCCTCTCGGCGCTTTCTGCCGCCTGGGTCGCGGGCTCTCCTTCGGCGTTGGCGGCGGGCTTGGTATCCGTGACCGCGTTTCCGTCGCTGCTCTGGTCTTCTGCGTTATCGGGCAGTTTGACCAGCACTATTTCATCGCCGACGTTCAGTACGTCGTAGAAGCCTTTCTTCTTGTATTCGCCTTCGGAAATTTCCTCGTTGGCTTTAGTGACGGTGAAGGTACCGAGCGTGTCGGAGCTGTTGTAGACGACTCCCGTGCCGGTGTCCACGGTCTTTATCTTGCCCTGCTTTACGACGTCGAACACGGCTCCCTTGACGATGCCGTCGCTCTTGCCGAGGTCGACCAGCAGGGTGTTGGTCGCATTGTTCAGGATGTTGCCCCGGATGGGCAGGATGTCCAGCACTGCCTGCCTGAGCCGTCTCAGGGTCTTGGCAAAGCGGTCGTTGCCCGTCCGATAGATGTGCATGTCGGTGGTCTTGGTTCCCGTTCTGCCGGAGTAGACCTGGGCGTCAAGAGAGAATGACCGCTCCGTCTCTCCTGCCGAGAGGATGATGAAGTAGTCCCTGCCTGACGTGCGGGCCTGGTGGTATGCGTCGCCGTAGCCGGAGACCGCGGTCGTCTGGACGTTGACAGCAGTGGACGGGACACCTTCAAAGATGCTTCCCGCAGCGAGGGAGATTATCTCTTCCACGTCGGCGTGCAGAATCTGCACTCCGCTCTCGACGAAGTAAATTCCGATGTTCCACCTGGTTTTGTCCAGATAGAAGGGGTCTACGCTCCACTTGTGGGCGAGGTTGTCGCCCATCATGCTTTCCAGCGCCTCTATGGTGTCGTCGTTCTTAACCTGCTGGGCAGTACGCTTGACGGTTGTCTTGGGCGTGTTCTCGTCTTTCTGTACCTCGGTCGTGCTCGTGAGCGTCTCGTTCTCCTTGATGAACTTGAGCTGCTGCAGGTACAGCTCATAGAAGCCGTCCCGCTCGAGCATGTTGGCGAATGACTGCCGTGCGGCCGCATTCAGCGGGTCCACGGAGAGGGCTTTCTGATACTCGTACCTCTCGCTCGGTCCGTCAAAGTTCCGCTTGAACTCCCGGGCCTTGTTTATGTGGAAAGCCGCCCACTTGGCCCTGCGGGGATCCTCTACGCTGAGGGTGGAGCAGGCTATCTGCTCAAGGGCAAACCGCATGACCTCGTCGTAGGGGTCTATCGTAAGGCCCGTGGAGAAGGTCGCGATGGCCCCTTCGCTGTTGCCGAGCCGTTTCTGTGAGAGTCCCTTGAGGTACCAGGCTCCGGTCAGGTTTCTGTTGCGGGAGATGCGGTAGTCGCAGAGGTCAATGACCTCGTTATAGCGTTTCTGCTCGTACAGGATGTTGGAGAGAAGTTCGTATGCCCGGTCGTAATTTGCGTTTATCTGTATTGCGCTCCTGACCAGACGCTCTGCCTCGGTCAGGTTGCCCCGCTTGGTCGAAAGGTATGAGGCAAGATAGTAGACTTCCGGGTCTCCGTTGTGGTACTCGATGGCCTGCCTGATGTATTTCTCGGCCAGCTCGTCCTTGCCTTCTTCTGCACTGACGAGGGCGAGGCTCAGGAGGGCCTTGCGGTTCCTGCTGTCGCGCTTGAGCGCATCCAGATAGAGGTTCTCGGCGGAAGAGAGGCTGCCGCCGTAGAGCTTGAGCTCAGCGAGGCCGAACCTCGCGTCTATGTCGTTGGGATATTTGGCGAGTATCGCATTGAAGACTTCTTTTGCCTCGTCCAGACGGCCGAGGGATATCAGGGCCATTCCCTTGAGGTTCTGTATTTCGCTCGTCCTGCGGGAGTAGCGGAGGGCATTGTCGGCGTACTCAACCGCTAAATCGTACTCGCCGAGGTTGTATACGCAGGTCGCAAGGTTGTACCAGGCATCCCCGTACTGAGGGTTCAGCTGCAGGGCCTCCCGGTAGGATTCTACGGCTCCATAGTAATTTCCGGCCTGCTGCTCCCGGTACGCGTCTTCGTACAGGCTGGTCGCGCTCTTGCTTCTGGTCTGTGCATAAAGGCCCGTTGCGGCCGACATCAAAATAAAAAGGCAAAGTCCCCGTGATGCGAAAAAACGGATTTTCATTTTCCCCCCATTTTTTTATTCATCGGTATTATTTTCCTGTACTTTATGGTATACGACCTTGATGACGTCAACTTTATGCCCTTCCATCTCCTGTACGATGAAGTCCCAGTCGTGCCATGAGACTTTCTCGAATTTGACGGGAATTTTGCCGAAGAGGTCGAATACAAATCCTCCGAGCGTGTCGAAGTCATCGGAGGGAAAGGGGGATGCTATGGTTTCGTTCAGGTCGTCCAGGTCCACCCGCGCATCACAGAGCCACACATTGTCTCCGAGCGGCAGGATGTCCTCCCGCTCGTTGTCGAATTCGTCCTGTATGTCGCCGACGATCTGCTCGATGATGTCTTCCATGCAGACGATGCCGCTTATGCCGCCGTACTCGTCTATCGCTATTGCTATGTGGACGTGCCTTCTTTTGAATTCCCGGAGCAGGCTGTCTATCCTTTTGCTCTCGGGGACGAAGTAAGCCTTGCGGATTATTCTCTCCAGGTTCAGCTCCTCGTGCCGTGATATGGCCGCTATGAGGTCCTTGACGTAGAGTACGCCGACCACGTTGTCTATGGAGCTGGAGTAGACGGGGAAGCGGGAATGCCCGCTTTCGGTTATTTTCTGGAGGAGTTCCTCCGCATCCGTGCCGACGGAGAGGAAGTCCACGTCTATGCGGGGAATCATCACTTCCTTAACTGTCGTCTGGGAGAGGTCTTCGACCCCCCGTATCATGTCTTTTTTCTCTTCTGTCAGAAGCTTCTGCTGTGCGGCATCCTCTGCACTGACAGAGCCTCCGTCCGCCAGAGCCCCGGCGGAAGAATGCCCTTCGTCGTCCTTCTTGGAATCCTTTATGAATCCGAATAAGCTCATCGCTGTTCTATCCTTATTATGTCCTTCAGCCTAAGATTTTCTCTTCTCTCAGAGCCTCGAGCAGTTCCCCCTGCTTCCTGAGCATGGGGCAGACCGGCTCCTTGCCTTTCTCAACGTGCTCGTCCCCGTGGTCAAGCCCGTTCAGGTGCAGCATCCCGTGCACGAGCAGCCGTTTGAGCTCCTCGTCCTCGCCGACTTCGAAATACGCTGCGTTCTTGGGCAGGGTCTCAAGGCTTACGGCTATGTCGCCCATCGCCTTCCACTCCTGTCCGTCTTCGTCGGTGTATGCCGTCCCGTCCTCAAAGCTTAAAACATCGGTTTCCTCGTCAATGTTACGGTAATCCCGGTTCAGCTGCCTGATGAGCGTGTCGGAACAGAACATTACTGACAGCTCCTCGCCGTCATAGCCTGCCAGACTCATTGCCTTAAGAATGAAGCTTTCTGCCTTGGCAAGCCAGACGGGCTCTGCCATGCCTTCTTCGACGCTTACGAGAACCCTATTTGCCATCTTTCCCCTCAGTTTCGGTCTTCACGGAGGCTTCCTGCCTGTCAGTTTCTCCGGGCTTGTCGGCATCATCCTTTGCGCTGTCTGCTCCCTCGGTTTTCGCGGGTTCATCCTCCTTCTGGTCGGGGTACTTCACGCGGGAGTGGTAGTAGCCTATGAGAATCTGGGTGAAGGTATCTTCTATTATGCTTATGTCCTTGAAGGTGAGGTCGCAGTTATTCAGCTGCCTCTCTTCAATCTTTTCGCTGACCAGCTTCTGGATGAATTTCTCAAGCTTGGATGCGGAGGGGTTGGTCAGGCTCTTGCAGGCCGCTTCCACGGTGTCCGCGAGCATGACGACTCCGCTTTCCCTCGTCGTCGGCGGGGTTCCGCTGTAGGAGTAGTCTCCGGGGTTCGCATTGGGGTCCTCTTCGAGGGCGTTGTTGTAGAAGTACTTGAGTACGCCGTTTCCGTGGTGCTCTGCGATGATGTCAACAACCCGGGCGGGCAGGTGCAGGTCCTTCGCCATCTCCACGCCCTTCCTGACATGGTTCTTTATTATCGTGACGGACAGGGATGGGTTTATGGAATTATGGATGTTCTCATTGTTGTTCTGGTTCTCGGTGAAGAACTCGGGGTTATCGATTTTTCCGATGTCGTGGTAGTAGCCGCCGACCCGGGCAAGGAGGGCGTTCGCCCCGATTTTGGCACAGGCGGCCTCTGCGAGCTGGGCGACCATTATTGAGTGGTTGAAGGTTCCGCTCGCCGTGACGGACATCCGTTTGATTATGTCGGCGTTTGTATCGCTCAAGTCCATCAGGCGGAAGACCGAGGCGGAGTTCAGGAGGTATTCGAGCGGGGTCAGGAAACCCAGGCAGAGGATTCCAGACATGAAGCCGTTGAGCATGACCCCGGCCAGCGCCATGTAGCCTTCCCGTGACGGGTTGCCATCGACCGGTCCGTTGAAGATAATCATTATGGCGAAGAGGAAGGCTGGTGAAAGAATGCCCTGCAGCATGGCCGCAAACACAAGGTCTATCCTCTGCTTAATCCTGCGGACTATCCGTGAGGCAGCGAGGCTGACGCAAAGGCTGTATATGAAGGGGATGAGCTGGTAGCCGGAAGCGCAGAGGACCCCGAAGGAGGAGACGAGGGCAAAGCTTATCGCGTCCATCTGGCCGAATAGGATTGCCATCAGGAAGGTGCAGAACACGATGGGCGATATGATGTTCATGGAGTATGGGGTGGACAGGAGCGTCGTCCGCGAGGCGAGCACCGTACAGGCAATTACTGCTATGAAGAAGGCATCTTCGGTGAGAATTTCCTGCGTGCTGCATTTTTTGCCCAGGCAGACCCGGCTGAACAGGAAGAAATAGAGCGCTCCCAGGAGCATCATGAAAAGGATGGAGTTTGCGAAGGACCGGTAGTCTATGTAAGCCCTGTCTTCCGCCATGCGCTTGAGCTTGGCCATGCCTTCCGGCGTTATGGGGAAGCCCTTCTTGATGATTGTCTCACCCTTGTTGATTGAGACGGGGTTTGCGCTCGTCTCGGAGAACTTCTTCGGTGATGTTATCGTCGTAAAGGCAATCTGATCTACTTCGTATTCGTTTATGCTCCGTGCGGAGATTGTGTTCGTCAGGCCTATGCGGACAAACAGGAGGGCGATGGCAATCAGGAAGCTGGCCAGAAAAGCCAGCAGCTTGACGGTGTTGTTCCGTATGTATTTTGCCGTAGACAGGGGGATAATCCCTATCCAGCCTTTCTTCTTAGGATTCTTCATTCGTTTCATCCTCATAGGCGGTTATTATTCTTTTAACCAGGGGGCTTCTCACGACATCCCCTGAATCCAGGTGGCATATTGCTATTCCTTCTATATCGGCGAGCCGCTCCGTCGCATCTGAAAGTCCTGATTTGACCCGCCGGGGCAGGTCAATCTGGGTCAGGTCACCGGTTATGAACATCTTGGAACCCTCGCCGAGGCGGGTCAGGAACATCTTCATCTGTTCCCGGCTTGTGTTCTGCGCCTCGTCCAGTATCACCGCGGATGCGGAAAGGGTCCGTCCCCGCATGTAGGCGAGGGGGGCTGTCTCTATCATGCCGTTTTCCTGCAGACGGGCGACGGTTTCCCGGGGAAGGACAGCATTCATTGCGTCGTAAAGGGGGCGGGTGTAGGGGTCAAGCTTCTCCTTGAGGTCTCCGGGCAGGAAGCCCAGGTTTTCTCCTGCCTCCACGACGGGCCTGGTCAGCACTATCCCGCTGACTTTGCGGGTCAGAAGCAGCCTGAGCGCTTCACAGATGCAGAGAAATGTTTTGCCGGATCCCGCCGGTCCCTCCGCAATCACTATGTCGTTCTTCCGCATCTTGGACACGAGCGATGCCTGTCCCCGGGTCCTGGGGTAGACTTTGCGGATTGCTCCGGGCACCAGTATGGAATTCTGTTCAAAGAAGGCGTGGTCGTCTGCACTTGTCCTGCCGGATCCGGGACACTGTGACTTGAGGACGGACTGAATGAGGTCGCTGTCGGAAATCTCCCTCGGGTCCTGGGCTATCTCATCAAGTATGGAGTCTATGACGAAGCGGAAACGGCGTACTGCATCGGCATCCTCTTCCTCGACGGACAGCTCGTTGCCGCAGGCGAATATTGGAATCCCAAGGAAATCCTCGATGAGTTTAAGGTTTCTGTCATTTGTCCCGCAGATACGGCACAGTGCCTTGCTGTCCGGGACCACTATCGTGTAAGCCGACATTATCTTCCTTATATATTGCTATTGTAATATAGTAAAGACAATCCGTCAATATTTTCGTGTAGGCGCTTCGGAAACTGGCTTGGGCAACGCCGGCAGCTTCCCTGCCGGTGCAGTTTCTTAACCGGTTTATTCGTTTTTTTTGCGCAGGGGAGGGCGTGAGTTTTACATTTTTAGGGAAGAGGGACAGATGTATATTGCATGGAAAGAAAGGATAAAGACTACCTTACGACCAAGCAAAATCCCTGCATACGGGAGCTTGCGATGCAGAAAGGGCTTTCGTTTCCCAGTGACAGCGAGCTGCTGATGCTTATCCTCGGGTCGGGGACCCGGAATGTTCCCGTCGAGGAGATGGCGCGCAGGTCTCTGGACGTCATCAGGGAGTGTCCTCCCGAAGATGTCGTGGGAAAGCTGGGCGGAATCAGCGGCATGGGAATGTCCAGGGCTCTCGCCGTCGCAGCTGCGCTGGAGTTGGGCAGGAGGATGAGGGGCTGCCTGCGGGCCGTCGTGAACAGGCCCTGCGAAATTATTCCCTACGTGCAGCATTATGCCATGGAGCGGAAGGAACATTTTGTCTGTGTCTCCCTGAACGGTGCACACGAAATCCTGAATATCCGCGTGGTTTCCGTGGGGACAACGGACCGGGCGATAATTCATCCCCGGGAAGTTCTCGCGGAGCCGGTGTCGGAACACGCCTCGGCGGTCATCTGCTGCCACAACCACCCCTTCGGTCCCTGTCTGCCGAGCGGGGCGGACAGGGCTGCGACCCGGGTGCTGAAGGATTCTTCGGAGATACTGGGGATAACGTTTCTGGATCACATCATACTGTCCAGGGACGAGTACTTCAGCTTTCTGGAGCACGGACTTCTGGATTAGGCGGAGCGGACTGTACCCGGGCGGCTTAGATGTGTCGCCTGATCCCGTCGAATTTCACATCCCAGAGGAAGAGGCCGGTCGGGGGGGCGGTCATCAAGGCCTGCCTCCTGTCCCGGCTTTCCAGTATCTCCCTGAAGGCGGAGGGGGCCGCCCCCTTCATGTCCAGCTGGGTGAAGGTGCCGACGAGCGAGCGTATCATCTTCCAGAGGAAGGCGTTGGCTTCTATCTCGAATACGATGGTGTTACTGCCTTCCCGGAAGAAGGCCGCCCGGTCTATGTAACGCCTGGTGGAAAGGCTCTGGTCCCCTGCAGCGGAGAATGTCGCGCAGTCGGTCTCTCCGTGCAGGAATGAAGCCATCTCATTCAGGCGGTCCAGGTCCAGCTCGTGCGGCAGGTACCAGACGTACCTGGTTTCGCTGGCGAGCGGAGGGGTTGTTCCGGTCCTGATAAAATAGCGGTAGCTGCGGGATGTTGCGCTGAAGCGGGCGTTGAAGCTTTCCGGGACGATTTCCGCTGACTGCACCCGTATGTCCTGCGGCAGAAAACCGTTCAGCGCGCGGACGTAGCCGGACGGGGGAATGGAGGGGTAGGGGGAAAAGAAGTTTGCCTTCTGCGCCCGTGCATGGACCCCGCTGTCAGTTCTGCCCGATCCGTAGAGCTTTACGGGGCCTTTGAGCATCCGGGATATCGCTTCTTCCATCTCTCCCTGAACGGTGCGGACTGGCATTCCGCCGTCGGACTTGTCCTGCCTCTGCCAGCCCGAGAAGTCCGTTCCGTCGTAGGAGATGGAGAGAAGTACGTTAGTCATCAATTACTCATCGTCCGAGAAGATGTTATTGCTTGAGAGTTCCTTGGCTATATTGTCATAGAGGTTCTTGGCCACCTCAAGAAGGGGGCCCGGCTTCTCCTTGGAGGATCTTCCCAGGCCGAAGAGCTTTGCTATTGCGCCTTTGAACTCGCTGAGCTTCTTGAGCCTGAGGTTCTCGTCCTCCCTCTGTCCGTACTTGTACTCAAGCAGTCCGCAGAGGTAGAGGATGCCGTCGTAGCCGTAGCTCTTGTCCATGTCGGGACCGAAGTAGTGGATGGACTCGATGGACTCGATCCGGCTTGTCTCGTTTATCAGGGTCTGCTGGTAGAAGAAGAGGGCCTTGCGGTAGAAAACATCTGAGATGTAGTCGAAGTTGTGGCCGGGACAGGCTGTCTCCAAATCCTTGCAGAGCCATGCGAGGCGCAGGCTTATCAGTGCCCTCTTGAATGTGGGGCCGTAGGCGAGGTCAACCTTCTCGTAGGAGAGGAGGGCCAGGTAGTAGTAGGCTACTCCGTCGTAGAGATTCCGCTCTATGAAATTCTTGTCTGTGGAGACATTGAAGTTTGGAAAGACCGTTTCGACCTTTTTCTGCCTCTGCGGGGTGTCCTCATCAAGCCGCTCGAAAGTCGCCTTGTCCTTTATGTCGGTGAAGTCGTTCCAGAACAGGGCGGTGTTGCACTTGGGGCAGCATCCGATATCGTAGATAAGGGGGTAAACACGGCCGAATTTCTTGGACGGTTCGAAGACCCTGTGAAGCTCGTCGGTCAGCGGGCCTGCTATCATGCGTCCGCCTCCCTTGTGCATCTCCTCCTGCCCGAATTTCTTGCCGCACACCGGGCAGACTGCGAGGTCCTTCTTCCAGTATGTCACTGCCGGCTTCTTGCCGTTCTCTTCCTCTTTCTTAGTAGCCATATTACCTCTTCTCTATTATAACAAATGCCACGGCATATTCCTTCTCATGGCTCAGGGAGACGTGAATGCCCGCGTTACTGCCGCACAGGGACTCAAGCTTCTCCCTTGCCCCGCCCGTCACGCGGAGGAAAGGCTGTCCGTCACAGTTTTTCTCTATATAAATATCGGCAAGTTTGAAGCCGGAAAAACCAGTTCCTAAGGCTTTTGAGAAGGCTTCCTTCGCCGCAAAGCGTGCCGCGTACCATTCCAGCATCCGTCCCCTCGCTGCATCTTCGCGGGGAAACAGTTCCTTCTCGTTGAAGAAGCGGGGAATCATCCCCGGCCTGTCCAGCCAGCGGTCGAAGCGGGAGATTTTGGCGATGTCGCATCCAATCCCGAATATCATGAGCCTTACTCCAGGGCATTGTCCCGGTTATGGATAGGCTCGTCCACTGTATATTCTTCAGGCTTCCACCGTGCAGTCACTTTGATTTCGTGGAGGCTCCATGCCGTCGCTACGACTTTTTTGTTCGTCGCATTTGGGAATTTGTTGATCTTGATGGAGAACTCCCCGGGTTTGGTGCATTCGGAGCAGTCCGCTACGGCAAAAAAGTCCTTTGCCTTCAGCTTGTCCAGGTCCAGCTGTTCCCCCTGGAAGGTTACGTCCATAAGGACGTTGTTATAGGCGATGTCGATGTTGGGCGGTATGTTGTCGTAGACGATTTCGATCCCCTTCACCGTTCTCGTCGATATTCTGGGAACCAGAGGGACGCTGACGGTCAGTCTCTGCGAGGAATTTGACGGCTCCAGCGTGATGGGGTCGATGTACCTGACCTCCGCTTCTACGGTTTTGGTTGCTGCTTCCAGGCTGACGGCCTCGGTCTGGACTTCTTCCAGCCGCTCCACCTGGCTCTTCGGCCCCTTTATCTCTATGAAGCTGGGATTGACGGAGACTTTCTCCCTGTCAACTTCATAACCGTATGCCGGCTCTCCGGGAACGTTCACCTTGACCGGCAGGTAGCGGACTATTTCGTCCTCCACCTGCACATAGACTGTCTTGGGCTGCACGGTTATATCGAGCGGGAAAATATTGGAGAGCCTGCCTGTTGTCTCTACGTTCACCGTGAAGTTACAGCCCCCTTCCTCTGCGACGTTGACCGGGTCTGCGCTGCTCAGGTCTATATAGGCTTTGAGGTCTGAAGATGAAATGCCCCCGAGTTCATCCTTGCTTGCCTTGACACTGACCTTGACGTGCTTGCTGGGGACGGCGAAGCCGCTTTTGACCGTGAGCAGGCTGGGGGTCCTGATTTCCAGGGGAACGGTGAATTCTTCCTTCTCGAACTTGGTCGTCTGGTTGTAGGTGTAGATGGCTATCGCCATGGCGAAGCAGGCGAGCTTCTCCTTCCAGTTGCTGAGCAGCTTTTCACGAATCAGGCTTGTGTTCATCTTCCGTATCCTCTGACTTCTGGTCTTCCTTCTTTATCTCAAGCTTCTTCTCAAGTATTTTTATCAGGGTCTCCATGGAAAGGTCATAGTGGAGCTGTGCATCGTAGGCCAGGCTGATGGCTCCGGACTCCTCGCTGACGATGAGTATCACCGCATCGCTCTGCTCGCTCAGGCCCAGGGCTGCCCGGTGCCGCGTTCCGTAGGTCTTTTTGATGTCGTAGTTCTCGCTGACGGGCAGGAA